>JACZYS010000134.1 GCA_022570975.1 Candidatus Zixiibacteriota bacterium
GAGACCATGAGGGTGAGCATTAGAGCTTCTCTACCAATTTCAACAACCAGTTGTGGTGACATAATTTTCCTTAGAATTTAAACGACTCAACCAATGATTTTATTAACAGATACCAACCATCAACCAGCACAAAAAGCAGAATCTTAAACGGCAGCGAGACAATAATTGGCGGAAGCATCATCATACCCATCGACATCAAAACCGAAGCCACAACCATATCAATTACCAGAAAGGGGATAAAAAGTACAAAAGCAATCTGAAAAGCCGTGCGCAACTCAGAGATTACAAAACCGGGGACCAAAACATGAAGCGGAATGTCATCTGCATTTTGTGGAGGATCCATTTTTGAGATTTTTACAAAGAGACCCAGGTCTTTCTCCCTTGTTTGTGAGAGCATAAATTTTTTGAAAGGCGCAATAGATTTTTCATAGGCCTCTTCCTTGCTTATCTGTTCATCCATGTATGGTTTTATACCTTCGGTGTAGGCTTTATCGACTACCGGTGACATTATGAAAAATGAAACTATCAGTGCCAGAGCAACAAGAAGCTGATTTGGCGGCATCTGATGAATACCCATGGCTTGACGAAGGAATGAAAGTACAATTGTAATCCGTATGAATGAGGTTACCATGATGATTATTGATGGTGCCAGAGTAAGCACGGTCATCAAAATCACAATCTGCAAAGTAGTTGATAATTCCGATGGCTGGGTAACCTCACCAACTTCAACTGATATTTTGGGAATTACCTGCGCCAATGTATTTCCTGTTGAGAGGAAAAAGAGCGCAAGAAGAGACAATAATTTTTTAATTTTAAAATTCATAAAGTCCTATTTTCTATTGCTGACAACATCCATGTTGTCTGAGCCAATTAGTTAATTTGCACTAATTAACTTGCTAAATTATTGACTTTCAGCAGTTAACTCTCTTCTGCCAAAATTACTTTTCTTAATACCGTCAAATACTTTTCCCATTATATTTTTGAAGTTAGTTGATTGGTTTGTTTGAATTTGTGTTGAGACACCGGCCGTTAATTTTGCCGTCTCTTCCACTCCCAATTCTGTTAAAACAGAAATCTGGTTATCTGTAATACCAATGAGCACGGACTTATCTGCAACTCTCAAAAGAGACACAGATTTTTTTGGAGCCAGATATGTTGTTTCCAAAACTTCAAGGACATTTATCTCTTTATTGGAAGAAAACTTTTTGCCCAATCCTTTTTTGATAAGAAGCATGCTCAAATAGATGCAGGCAATTACAATTACCAGAGCGGAAATCATTTTGAGAACTGCCGAATAAGAAGAACTTCCTTCTTTGCCGGGTAATATGTTGCCCTTGTCCTTTGAAAGTGATTCAAGAATCTGCGAATTGTTTTCTGCTGTCACTTCGTTTGAGTTGATAAACAGCAATCCACAGAATGCAAGAGCAATAATCACTAAAACTGTTATTGCCGAGCCTTTTTTAAAGAGTTTATCCTTCGGCAAGAGCTCTAATCCTTTCTTCCGGTGTCAACAGCTGGGTTACTCTTACTCCGAAGTTTTCATCAATTACTACAACTTCGCCTTTGGCGACAGCTTTGTTATTGACAAGAACATCTACCGGTTCACCGGCCAGTTTGTTTAACTCAACAACCGAACCCGGACCCAGAGCAAGAATTTCTGATATGGCCATTCTTGTTTTTCCCAGTTCAATTGAAACGGGAAGGTTAACATCCATCAGCATTTCAATATTTCTTGACTCAGGTTCGCCTGCCGGTTCAGAGAGCTGCTGAAACTCTGCCTTGGAAACTTCTGTTTTCCCAAAGTCAATGTCATCTACGCTGGCCCCGGAATCATCTTCCGGCAGATCCTCCAGCATAGCCAACATGGCAGACTCTGCATCTTCTTCAGAAGCATCATCAGTATTTACAACTTTGTCAGAGTCTTCATCAGATGGTCCTTCAGACTCTCCTTCGGAAGCCTTATCAGATGCTTCATCAGACGCTCCATCAGCTTGAGAATCATCAGCAGGTGTTTCCTCTTGAGAAGCATCCCCTTCCGGTTTTTCTTCCGGCTTATCATCTCCCGATTCCATCTCAGTAAATTCAGGATTTTCCGGATTTTCCGGATTCTCCGGATTTTCCGGATTTTCCGGATTTTCTGGATTTCCTGGATTTTCTGGATTCTTATCATCAGTCATTATATGTCTCCTCTACAAGGTTTTCATCTACAGTTACAACTTGAACCGCTTTTTTCTTTCCGGACAAACCGGGATTAGCAGTAAATTTTCTTCTTCTGTTTATGAATAGATCTACCGGCTGATTAATTTTTTTGGAAGACGGAATTACATCGCCGTCCTTTAACTTGAGAAAGTCTTTCATTCTCATATTCGTTTTCAATAATACGGCATTCAGTTGTGCCTCAATATTCATGAGGTTGGCCTCATTAATATCTCTATCTGAATCCAAATTTTTCTTCTTAGTCGCATCAATCCAGTTCTGACCGGAAAGTTTATTCATTATTGGCTCAAGCGACACGTACGGATAACAGATTGTCAATAGTCCGGTTGACTGAAAGAGTTTTATCTGAAACGATACCACCACCACTGTTTCACCCGGAGGTACAATCTGAATAAACTGAGGGTTGGTTTCAAAACTATTTTGCTTTACATTTATCTGGACAATATTTTCCCATGCCTGCTCCAAATCCTTATAGAGGCTGTTTGACAGACGAGTCATTATCGAACGTTCAATTCCTGTTAACTCTCTTTCATTTTCCAGAATTTTTCCGGCGCCGCCAAACATTCTATCAATAAATGAGAATGTCAATGTGGGGTTAAAATCTACCATACAGAGAGCTTCAAGAGGCTCGGCACTAAACGTATATGTACAGGATGGCGTAACTATTGACATGGCAAACTCTGAATATGTAATCTGATCAACTGAAACCAGGTCAACGTCAACTATTGTTCTCAAAATAGTTGAAAGTGAAGAGCCGTAATGCCCGGCAAAGTTATCGTGCATGTTTTCAAGGGTTCTTATCTGGTCTTTTGATACCCGGTTTGGATGTTTGAAGTCATATGCAATAACCGAGTGTAATTTGTCGCCCTCAAGATTTTCATCATACGACTCAGACTGACTGCTTGAAGATACCGTTGTTAGTAGGGCATCTATTTCATCTTGTGATAATATCTTAGCCAATTATAAATCCTTTATTGGAGAACAAAGCTCGTGTAATAGACGCCTTCAATTTCATCGGTATCCATAATTTTCATTACACGTTTCTTAATTTGATATCTTATAATTTCTTTTTGCTTGGCATCGGTTAACTGAGCAACTGTTCTGGATGACATGATTGTAATCAATGCATCTCTGACGATAGACTCTTTTTGCTTGAACATTTCTTCCATTTCCCGGGATTCTAATGCAAAGCCAAATGATACTGAAAGAAATCTTGTTCCTCCGGTGCCAGCCGGATTCACAATTATATCTTTTACTACGTAGATAATTGTTCCGATTGGGTTTCCGTGAGAGTCATATCTTACTTCTTTTTTCTTTTTTGCTTTTTTCTGGTGTTTTTCTTTATCTTTTCCATTCTCTTGAGTGGTAGTATCACCTTCTTCAGTCGCTTCATTTGAACCCAGCATTGGTTTTAAAACAAACAAAGCCAGGGCAACTCCAATTATGACAGTGCCCAGCCCAATACCTCCAAATAGAAGGATTTTCTTCTTCCCTCCACCGGACGACGGCTCTTGTGTTTCTTCTGAACTGTCTTCAGTATTTTCTTCTGGTTTTTTGGTCTCTTCGTTAGCCATAACTAATTTCCCCTGGAAATATGCCCGGTATCCGGGAGTTTGACCCGAATACCAGACAGCTTTTTAAATTCTGCCACTCGTTCAATAATCTGGTCAACATCTTCTAAAACCATAATCTTTTTCCCTGTTGTCAGAGAGATTAGTGTTTCAGGACTAGCTTCCACAAATTCTATCAGATCAGAATTGATAACCAACTCTGAATCATTTAAACGAGTAACTTTAATCATCTACTTACCTTTTAATATTCACCAATTCATCAAGCATGCTGTCAGATGTTGTAATAATCCTGGCGTTTGCCTGGAAACCACGTTGAGCTGTAATCATGCTGGTAAATTCTTGTGCAATATCAACCGATGAAGACTCAAGCGCACCTGAGGTTAATTGACCGGAAATTGTAGTTCCGGCAATACCTTCTACCGCCGCACCAGAGTTTGCTGTTGGCTGATACAAAGACCTTCCCGCTTTTCTCAGACCGGCCTGGTTTGTGAAATCTGCCAGAAGAATCTGGGCCAAAATTCTATTAACACCGTTTGTGAAAATACCTGAGATATTTCCAGCCTGATCAATAGAGATTTTTTCCAGAATACCAACACCGTAACCATCCTGAGCTATAATATTGGCTGTATGGTTACCGGAGGCAAATCCGGTCAATCCGTCAAATTGACCTGTGCTGCCGGCATCAAATGCGATGCTCAAGTTAGCAGCACCATTTCTTGGGTCAATGGTCATAGACTGGTTTCCGCCATTATAATCAAAAGTATTTAATGAACCATCGGGGTTAAATGATACAAATCCGGTACCACCTGAAGTTATAACTTCGCTTCCGGTAGTGGATCCTGTCCATTCCCAACGGTTCGTAATTATTGATTTAAAGAATTCAATCGTTAGAGTATGCTTTCCACCTTGAGAGTCAAAAACGTTAATGGAAGTTGAGTGGGTTGTTGCATCAGTGTCAATTATCAATTCATTGCCGGGAGTAGTGGCCGTCAAGCCATTTGCTGCAGAAATATTTACTCCGCTGCCGCCAAAGTCATCAAGACCAATTACCAAACCGTTATTTGGGTCAAAGTGGAGAACCAAACTTGAAACCACCGGTCCAGCTGCAGAACCGGTCCCTTTTAACGGTGTGAAAATATCGGTTGCAATAAATGTTGAGGCTGCCCCGCCAGCTGAAGTAAAAGTTCCACCGGCAGCAATGCCAAATACTTGCTCGACCATATTACCGGCAACCGAAGTGCTGGAGACAAATCCATAATTGGCAGGAGCACCAGCTTTATCTCTGTCAATCTTAATGGCTCCGCCACCGGTCAATGATGCCGTCAAACCCTGAATCTGGTTAATTGAATTTATGAGTTCTTCTACTGTTGAAGATGCTGAAAGACCGGAAATAGATTCGGTACTGCCGCTATCAATCGTCAGGGAAAAACCGGTAAAATCTGTTACACCAATTGCACCCAGAGTTGTATTCAATCCGAGTCCGGCTATTGTGCCCGTAAATGAAGCATTCTGCGCCTGGGCACCGGTAATTGTTATAACATGAGTTCCACCTACTCCATCTTCTGCAATACCGGAAACAGTATTTACATTTGAATCACCAACCTGGACGATGGAGGCTTTTGAGTCACTTGCGGAAGCGTCAATATTGTTGGCCAGAGTGATTACTTGTGAAGCTCTTGCCGGATCCTGTTGTCCGAACGGTAGAGAAATTGGACCAACTGTAGCCAGCGAAGGAATCCTTCCTGAAGAATCAGCTGATTTACCGAGTACAAAGAGACCGGTAGCCGGGTCAACAAAGTTTGAGTTTGCATCAAATCCAAAAGCACCGGCTCTTGAATAAAATTTGTTGCCTTTTGCGTCGCCAAGGATAAAGAAACCGGAACCCTGAATAGCCAGATCAGTAATCTGACCGGTGGTTTCCAGTCCTCCTTGAAGGAATAGGTTGTCAATTGTTCCAACCTGCATTCCCAATCCAAGTTGTACCGGGTTGGTACCACCCTGAACTGCCGAAGGCCGGCCGGCACCTTTGAAAGTCTGAACCAGAGCTTCCTGGAAATTCACCCGACTTGCCTTGTAGCCAATGGTGTTAATGTTTGCGATGTTGTTACCAATAACATTCATCCTCACTTGGTGGTTTTTGAGTCCGGACACACCGGAAAATAGTGATGCCATCATAGGTCATCTACCTCCATTCGTTGATAGAGTCTTTCCATCAAAATGGAATCCAACTCTACTTTCATGTTTAATATGTTTATGTTGTTTATCATTTTGTTCTTTTATAATATCACGGCGGAATCTATGGAAGTGACCACGCCTTCTCTTAAATTGTTCTTGTCAAAGACGGTTACGATTGTTCTGTTTTTTATTGAAACCACATAGGCGGCGTCATCTGCTAAAATGAGAGTTTCTCTGGAATTCTTGTTTTGGGCTTTGTCCATGGCGTCGGCAATCTGGTTAAGACGTGCCGGGTTAATCTCAATTCCTCTTGAAAACATTCTCTCATGAGCGTGTTTTGAAATTGAAATTTTTCTTTCTGAAGCCAACTCCTGTGAAAACATCTCTTTAAAAGAAGTTTTGCCTGTTTGGTTTGTTGCTCCACCGTTATTTTTGTTCCTGCTTGCAATTTCAATCAGATTTGCCGGACGTTGAAAGTTACCGACTTTTATGCCTTGTGATACACTCATTATAATATCCTTAACTTAATCCTCTGTTAATGAACCCGGTTCGCCAATGGCGGTGATTCCACCCATTGGGATTTCTGTGCCGTTGATGACTAAGTATCCGGCACCGTCACGATAATTTATTGACTGAACCAACCCTACCAGCGAAAGCGATGGAGTGAATTCATTTCCCTCATAATCAGAAGCGGAAGCTTCAATTGAATAGTATCCTTCGGGAACGGTGTTACCTAAATTGTCTTTTCCGTCCCATTTAAAGGTTGTACTGCCGGCATCGATATTTTCAAAAGTTAATCTCCTGACCACATCTCCGTTTTCATCTTTAATGGTAATGTTAACCGAAGCTGCAGACTCTTCCAGCGAGTAAGTAATATTCGGATGGTTTTCACTATCAGCAAAAACCGCCTTAAAATTGGCCTTGATTTCTTTTCCAATTAAACCGGCAGCCATGGTGTTGTTAATTGACTGCATCTGGAGGAAACCCCACTCATTTGAGAGTTTAATCCCGTCGGCAATGTTCTTCATCTGCTCAAGTGAGGAAAACTGGGCAAGCTGAGCTACAAAATCTTCGTCACTCATCGGACTGAGCGGATCCTGATACTGGAGCTTGGTAATCATCAGCTGTAAGAAA
>JACZYS010000135.1 GCA_022570975.1 Candidatus Zixiibacteriota bacterium
ATCTCACCGTCATCTCCAAGCTGATGCTGGGGTCTTATTGGCTCAACACAACTGGCCGGCGGGCTCTGACTCTTGAAAAAGTAACCGATAAAAGACGTCAAATCTACAATATTCACTTCTCCAAGACTGTCACCGTTTATATTCCCTTCACCCGGGCAAACAAGAGGGTCACCTCCTTTAAAAAGGTATCCCACAAATCTTGTCAGGTCTATTATATTGATTTCACCAAATTCATCACCATCAATATTTCCCGTTACCCCTTCGCAACAGCAGGGCAAGTCATCGATATTATTATTCTGTGCTAAAGCAGGTGAGTTCAAAGTGAGCAGAATAAAAATGATGAAGAAAATGATAACAAATTTGTTAACAATATTAGTTGTGAACATGAATATCTCCAATCCGGGCGGTAATTGCTTATCATCTCTGTTAGTTAGTTGACAACTTCAGTATAAATGTAAGTTCGGTATAATATAATACCAAATTCGTGACTGACATCATATTTCGCAGAATTTGCTTCGATTTGGTTGGATATATTATCGTCTTACGACATTATCCCCCCAAACCCTGCAATTGACATCACCTAATCTCAGCTATATATTCTCCCTTAATCAAATGGAGAATTATAGTTGAAGCCAAAAACCATCAAAGCCCAAACCGGCACAAAACTGACCTGCAAAGGATGGCATCAAGAAGCCGCCCTGCGCATGCTCAACAATAACTTAGATCCGGATGTGGCCGAATCTCCAAAAGATTTGATAGTCTATGGAGGTTCAGGCAAAGCCGCCCGTAACTGGGAATCTTATCACGCCATTGTCAAATCACTCAAATCACTCAATAACGATGAAACGCTGTTAATTCAGTCCGGCAAACCGGTTGGAATTTTTCAGACACATGAATATTCTCCGCGCGTTTTGATAGCCAACTCAAATCTCGTCCCGGCTTGGGCAAACTGGGATTATTTCCGTGAGCTTGAAGATTTGGGGCTGATTATGTATGGCCAGATGACCGCCGGCAGCTGGATTTATATAGGCACGCAGGGAATAATTCAGGGAACATACGAGACCTTTGTATCTCTGGCCCAAAAACATTTCAAATCAGACCTCTCCGGCAAATGGATCTTAACCGGTGGAATGGGAGGCATGGGCGGTGCCCAGCCAATGGCCGGTACAATGGCCGGAGCCTCTGTCTTGTGTGTGGAAGCAGATGAATCAAAAATTAACCGAAGACTAAAACTCGGCTACTGCGACGTAAAAGTCAAAATGCTTGATAGAGCCTTACAACTAATAAAAGAGAATACAAAATCAAAAAAACCGATATCAATCGGAATGGTGGGCAACTGTGCCGAAGTTTTCCCGGATATTTTCCGCCGGGGTATAGTTCCTGACATTGTAACCGACCAGACCTCTGCTCATGATGAATTAAACGGTTATATTCCCGAGGGTTTGACAATCATAGAAGCCAACCGTCTCCGCAAGAAAGACCCCAAAGGTTACATCAAACGGTCATATGAATCAATGATAACTCATTGCTCGGCGATGATAAAATTTCAAAAAGCAGGAGCAATAGTTTTTGACTATGGGAACAACCTTCGTGGTCAAGCCAAAACCGGAGGGCTAAAAAACGCCTTCGATTATCCCGGCTTTGTTCCGGCCTATGTTCGTCCCCTTTTCTGCGAAGGAAAAGGTCCTTTCAGGTGGGCCGCACTTTCCGGAGACCCAAAAGATATATATCTGACTGACAATATCATTCTTGAACACTTTGCAAAAAACAAACCTCTGGTCCACTGGATAAAAATGGCCAGGGAAAAAATTCCTTTCCAGGGGCTTCCTGCGCGCATCTGCTGGCTTGGCTATGGTGAGCGAGCCAAATTTGGTGACATTATAAACACTTATATAAAAAAGAATAAAATATCAGCCCCGGTTGTTATCGGGCGTGACCATTTAGACTGCGGCTCAGTTGCCTCACCACACAGAGAAACGGAAGGGATGGCAGACGGCTCAGATGCAATTGCCGACTGGCCTTTATTAAACGGTCTGCTTAACACCGCTTCCGGAGCCAGTTGGGTTTCCATTCACCACGGCGGGGGAGTAGGGATTGGCAACTCTATTCACGCCGGTATGGTAGTCTTAGCCGATGGCTCAGATGAAATGGCGAAAAGAATAAATCGAGTATTGACCAACGACCCCGGCACCGGTGTCATGCGCCATGCCGATGCCGGATATAAAAAAGCCCGGGACTTTGCAAAAAAACATAAAATAAAAATCCCGATGAAGAAATAATTTATCTCTAATATGGAACAACCCAAAAAAACCACCCTCCTCATCAAAAATATTGGCCAGCTTATTACCATGCAAGGCCCCGTGCCAAGGCTCGGCAATGAGATGAAAGACTTAGGTCTTATTACCAATGGAGGAATAGCCGTATCAGTAAATGAGATAGTTGCCGCCGGAAAATCTGATGAAGTCGTAGGTCAGGCATCGCTTGCAGAAAGCTGCATTGTTATTGATGCCAGAGGCGCTGTTGTTTCTCCCGGGCTGATAGACCCCCACACCCACCCTGTTTTTTCCAGAACTCGTGAAAATGAATTTGAAATGAGAATTCAGGGGAAGTCTTATATGGAAATAGCCGCCGCCGATGGCGGGATAAGGTCATCGGTCAGAGACCTCAGAAACAGTTCAGAAGAAATACTGATAGAAAAAACAAAACAAAGATTAGACCGCCTGCTCTCCCATGGTGTTACTACCATAGAAGCCAAATCCGGTTATGGTCTTTCAACAGAATCAGAATTAAAACAGCTTGAAGTTATAAAAAAGCTAAATCATCTCCACCCCATAGATTTGGTCCCTACTTTTTTGGGTGCCCACGAAGTTCCCGATGAATACAGAGACAACCGATCAGAATATATTGAAATTATCATAAATGAAATGATTCCAAAAGTGGTAGAGAATAACCTGGCTGAATTTTCTGATATATTTACCGAAGCGAAAGTTTTTGATATTGAAGAGTCAGAAAAAATCCAGTCAGTGGCAAAAAAGGCCGGGTTAAAATTAAAATTCCATGCCGATGAACTAACCTCAATAAGAGGTGCGGAACTTGCCGCCAAAATGAACGCCGTATCGGCCGACCACCTGGTCTATATCACCGATGAAGGAATAAAGGCGATGGCCGAAGCAAAAACGTGTGCCGTCTTACTGCCGGGAACAACTTTTTCACTCGGTTCATCCAAGTTTGCTCCGGCAAGGAAAATGATAGAATCAGGTCTTATCGTTGCCCTGTCCACCGACTGTAATCCCGGCTCAAGTTTCACCGAGTCGCTTCCTTTTATTATGACTCTGGCCGGACTAAAACTTAAAATGACCGCCGCCGAGTCATTCTCTGCGGTAACAGTGAACGCCGCCTGTGCTATTGATCGGGCGGGAAAAATTGGTCAGATAAAAATTGGTCTGCCGGCAGATATCGCCATTTGGGATATGGATGACTACCGGGAACTGCCATATCACTATGCCGTGAATCTGGTTTCAAAAGTTATAAAAAATGGCAAGATTATGAGTTAAGCACAATATGACAAATTTAAAAAGAAGAACAATCACACTTTTGCACTGTTTAACTGATATGAAGTTATTGGCTAAAATTTTCATTCTGTTATCTTTCTCATTTATTTTATCAAATTGCACAATCTATAATTTTAACCCAAAAGGGAAATCAGACTACTCTTCAATTGCAATAACAAGATTTGAGAATAATACGGCAGAATTTGGCTTTGCCGACCAGTTAACAAACGATGTAATTGATGCTTTTATTACCGACGGCACTTTCAAAATCCTCCCCGAAGAAAACGCCGAAATAATCCTCTACGGAACAATGACCAGATACAGTCGCCTGCCTCATACTTTTGACGAGAATGATCTGGTTCAACAGTACAAAGTAGAAATAAACTTTGATATCAGGCTCAAAAAAGCAATCGATGGAATTGATCTCTGGGCCGAAAAAATGAATAAAATTGGAATTTATGATGTAATCTCAGAAACCGAGGAGGATGCCCGCCAAAAAGTTATCCTTCTCTTAATTGAGTCGATAATAAATAAAACGACAAAAAGCTGGTAAATTGATATAATAACCATACCGTACCATGATTAATTTATGAAATTGACTTATAAGAAAAAAACATCTATTCTTAGGATATGAAACTTATGAGGTCGAAAAATTAGTGACTAAGAAAATAGCAATACTCATATTTACGATAGCTGTCTTTGCAGGTTCTGTCTTTGCTATAGACGTTGAAGATATTAATACCGATGCCGGAACTTCGGCTTTCCCCTTTCTCAAAATAAACATCTCGGCCAGAGCCGTTGCCATGGGAGGTGCCTTTACCGGATTAGCCGATGATGAGTCATCTTTGTACTATAACCCGGCCGGCATAGCAACTATTGAAGAGCGACGATTTATTGCCGGTTACCACAATTATTTCTCGGACATCCAAACCGGATTTATCGGTTTTATAAATAATAAGCAAGAAAAATATTTCTATGGCGGATATATCTCTTATCTCAACTATGGGAGTTTTATCCAGGCCGACCAGTTTGGTACCGTAACCGGAGAATTTTCCGGCTCAGATATACTCCTGGCCGGGAGTTTTGCTCTCCGTCATAGCTATTCATACATGACCGGAGCAACGATCAAATTGATTTATGAATCAATTCATGATTACAGTGCTTCTGGTATTGCTCTTGATTTAGGTATCAAGTATCATGGCGACCGAGGCAAATACTCAGCTGGATTTGCTATCCAAAATATAGGTATCCAGCTATCAGCTTTGGGGAATGAAAAATATTCTCTCCCGCTCACATTAAGATTGGGCGGCTCCATCGTTCCTCAAGGACTGCCTCTTCTTATAGCCACTGACCTCATAATCCCAACAGATAACAGCCTTAACTTTGCCTTAGGATTTGAAAGTACAGAGATGAATCCGCTCTATCTCCGCGCCGGGTGGAACAGTTTTGGTTCCAATTACAGAGGGGTTAATTCTGACGACAGTTGGGCCGGTATTGCCCTTGGGTTTGGATTTGATTACAAAGAAAAACAAATTTCATATTCCTTTACTCCGGCCGCAGAACTGGGAAGCAGCCACCGTATAACAATTACAGGAGGATTTTAGTGAAACATAAATCACAAGGAATTTTCGTTCTGTCAATCCTAATGCTGTCGCTTTTGCTGCTTTCTGCATGCTCAAGTGATACTCAGTCAACTCCAAAAGATACCGTTATTAGTCTCTTTGGCGCGATGGAAAAAAATGACCAGCCGGCATTGGCTCATATTCTGGATCTGGCTTCTATGATGAGTAATACTGCAAAAGACTATGCCTTAAGCGGCGGTGATAACCCCAGAGTCTTCTCAAATCCTCAGCAAATACTGAAAGATTTGACCGACGATGGCCTGACCAAAACCAGATGGTTTTCAATGCAGAGAATAATAGACAATGTTGAAATTATGGGTGAAAGCGCCACGGTGGAAGTTACCTTTGTTGACAAAGATGCATCCAAAGGATATCAGACCAAATTTGGACTCCATTTTATCAACAACAAATGGAAAATCTATTCATTCAATATTACAACTCCCACAGAGTAAATCTTATTAATCATGACCGAGCAAGGGCAAATCAAAGAGATATCTGTCAAAGAGCTCTTCAAAGAAAAAGAAGCAAATAAAGATTTCTTTCTCTTAGATGTCAGAACAGAAGAAGAATTTATTGCCGGACATCTTGAATTCACTGACTCTCTCATCCCTTATGACGAAGTCCCGGATGCATTAGAACAGCTCCCCGAAGACAATTCCAAGACAATTTACTGCTTCTGCAGAACCGGCAAAAGAAGCGCATGGGTTACCAGCTTTCTTCTCTCAAAAGGATATATAAATACTTTCAATGTAGCCGGTGGAATTGTTGACTGGGGAAACGAAGGATTCCAGATTAAACAGGGAGGTTGACCAAATCACAAAAAAAGAAGTTTACCAATGAAAATGCAGAAATAGAGGGGGAACTTCTACATTCAAAATGCACCAGTAAACTTCATTTCAAAATACCACATATTAGAATCTTGTCAATAGAGATTGAACCCAAAAAAATCGTCTATTTTAAATTGTTACAAAAAAATAAAGGTAGAATGTTAAGCCTTTGAAACTCATATATTTAAAAGAGAATCAGCTCTTTTCTCAAGCCAGAATTAGTCACCATCTTTTTGAACCAGAAAATATTGAAAATAGTATTCGATAACTTTCCAACCTATTCGTCAAAATATTAAATAATTCTAATTTTGGGGTTGTGTCATTGTCGAAAGCCTTGTATATTAAGTGCTTGGAAAGTTTAGGAGAAAAAAATTGATGAAAAAATTGAACCTGACAATATTTACTGTTATTTTAATGCTCGCTTTTTTTACAGGCTGCTCTGGTGATATTATTCTTGAATCAGAAAGTGAAATCAAAGGTATTTACAAAGGTACCTATACAATCACCGAAAATTTTGGAAGTAACTTAGCTGACATTCATACTCAACCAATCATATGGCAGTTTACAGATTCAACTTATATCATGAATATTGATACAGCTGAAATTTTTGACGCCTCATTTTCAATCTGCAGAGTAAACGGAAGATACCTGCTTTCAATAAATCTTAATTTGGCCGAGCTTAACTCAATTCCGGACGAAGATGCCGGGTTTAGTGCCTGCAAGACAAAAACAAATCCTAACGGTATTTTTACCCTTACAAAAACCAGCAGCGATGCTCGTATTATTCTCAAGCAGTATAATGAAGTTGATAATATTTTTAAAGAGATAGATATTATCAAAGAATAACCTGATCAGATAAACATATTCTTAGATAAAGATAATATGCGAAGACCAAATAAGTCTTCGCATTTTTTATTTTTCCCCTGACACGATCTGACAGTCCCCTAACCGATATTAACCCTGAAGGGAAAAGTCCAGTACAGATGCTGGTGATTTGATATCTGTTATAGATATCGTAAAGTGCCGTTCCAAGGGGGGATGCGGCACAAAATGTGAGTGCTGACAGATTTCTGATTCTGTCA
>JACZYS010000136.1 GCA_022570975.1 Candidatus Zixiibacteriota bacterium
TTTACCCCAGTTGATCATAGTTTCATCGGAAATGCCAAGATTTAAGTCTTGAGCTTTTTTCTTGGCCTCTTTAAAAGAGAGTTCAGAAAAATCTACTTCGGTTTTTTCTTTGATGGAATCTATCATTGATATCCATCTAAATTTTGGTTCAAAATCAATCTCATCTTCACCATATGGTATTTTGTAGCATCCATGCAATTGGAAAACTACCGTGCGAAGCAATTCTTCAAAGAGATTTGCCACATCATTATAGTCGGCATATGCCCAGTAAAGCTCCACCATGCTGAACTCAGGATTGTGAAGTCTGTCCATGCCCTCATTCCTGAAATCTTTACATAATTCCCAGACCTTTTCAAATCCGCCTACAATTAGTCGCTTCAAATAGAGTTCATCAGCAATTCTTAGGTACATAGGAATGTCTAATGTGTTGTGATGAGTTTTAAAAGGTCTGGCCGATGCTCCACCATATAAGGGCTGCAAGATAGGAGTTTCTACCTCCATAAAGCCTTTATCATTCAAGAAGTTACGGATTGACTTAAGTATCTTGGTCCGTTTTACAAAAACTTCTCTCACTTCCGGTGAAGAAATTAAATCAGCGTATCGTCTTCTGTATCTGGTTTCTTTGTCTGTCAATCCGGCGTGTTTGTCCGGCAGAGGGTGAAGTGACTTGGTGAGCAAAGTCACCGATGTGACTTTGAGGCTTTTTTCACCGGTTCTGGTGATAAACAAACTGCCCTCACAGCCAATAATATCTCCCAAATCCAGCATATTAAAGAGTGCGAACTGTTCTTCTCCGACTATATCCAGTTTTAAGTAAATCTGGATCCGCTCTCCGGAATCTCTCACATCCGCAAAAAAAGATTTCCCCATTTTCCTCTTAAGCATAATTCTTCCGGCCATGCGAAGTGAAGTTTCACTGGCCGAGAGGTTATCAAAATCCTCCAATATTGATTTGATCGACATCTTGTTTTCAAAACGGTAAGGATATGGATTGGTGCCTGAGTCTCTAAGTTCACAGGCTTTGTCGTATCTGATTTTCATCAGCTCGGCAAGTGGCAGAGCAATTGCATTATCTTCTGGTTTATCTTTTGTTTTGGACATCTTTATTTATTATAATCTTGAATTTTATTTTTGTTTGAGAAATAAACAATCCGGCTATGGAAATAATCTGAATCAATCAAAAGTCCTAAAAATTATGATGGTCTCTTCGCAAAGGCTTGGTTGACAGATTCTGGCACCAAGCCAGAAATATCTCCGCCATTTCTTGCCAATTCTTTGACTAATGATGAAGAGAGATATACCCACGACAGGGCAGGCATCAAAAAAACTGTCTCAACTTCTCTGGCAATTTTTCTATTCATTAAAGCCATCTGAAATTCATATTCAAAATCAGAAATGGCCCGCAAGCCTCTGACAATTGCACAAGCTCCAATTTTTTCCGCATAGGCTGCTAACAAACCATCAAATCTGGTTACTTCAATATTTTTATTATTTAAGTCATCTATTGAGGTATTCATAAGCTCAACTCTTTTATCAATATCAAAGAAATTTTTTTTCTGACTATTTTCAACCACAGCCACAATAACCTTATCAAAGAGACCGGAGGCACGTTCAATGAGCGAGATATGCCCATTGGTGACAGGATCAAAGGTGCCTGGGTATACGGCCATTCTTTCTGATTTAGCTGTCAAGCTGTTATATTCCAACCAGTCATAACTTTATCCAAGCCTAAAAGTAAGAAAAAAGAGTCTCAGGCGCAAGCTCAATCTATGGTTAAGCCCAGTGCCGTCAAAAAGCAGTCTGAAACAGGCATCTGATTTCTAAGGCTTTTTGATAAGAATCCGGGGTTTATTCTTGGTCTGGTAATGGCAGTTTTAATCTGATTCTGGAATTTTTCCTGCAAATCATCGTTTATTCTCTTACCGCTCAAAACGATTGCTGCCAGCGGAACTGTGATACCCAGCTCAAAAATTGAGGAAAGATGATAGTTTATGGTCATTTTAAATTCTGTTATCATCTTTTGGACCGGATTAGTGGTGCTAGAATCTGCCTCTTGAAATTTGAAATAAGTTGTGGAAATAATTTTGTTATGATACATAAAGCAGAGAGATGCATAATAAGATCCTGAAGCTGAGGCAAAATCAGCCAGGCAGATAAGCTCTCCCGGCTCCTGAAAATAAAACTTCTGGTATCCTTTGCCCAGAGCCAGGGCCCGGCACCGGTAGCTGATATTTGATTCCAGGTTTTCGTCAGTTTGTAAAAATTCTTGTATTTTTGGAAGATTATTTTTTCTGATGATATAGCCTAACTGCAAATTATTTAAAGTTGTCTCATGTGAAGAAAAAAGAAATTCAGATTCATCTTCCAGGAGCGATGACTTCAGCTCAAACTGAATCTTTAGATTCAAGGGGTCGTTCTGGGAAGAAATGTTAATCTGTTTTACGATAACATTTTCATCTTTCACAGAAAAAATCGGGTTGCTTCCACTTAAGAAGTTTTCATCCAGGTTTTTAACATTAGCTGGATTATCTAACTGAGTAATTACCGGACGAGCAGAGTTATAGTCAACTGAAGCCGCCGATATTTCGGTGTCGAATATATCAATTCCAATTTTATTCATCTTTAGCGATATGAGATTTTCAAATATGGCTTAATTTTTTCATACTTCCTGGCGCCAATACCTGGGACATTGGTAATATCAATTGTTTCAACAAATTTGTTTTCTTCCCGGTATTCCACAATTCGATCAGCCAGAATTCTTCCAATTCCCGGAAGAAGCTCAAGCGAATCGGCCGGAGTTGTGTTGGGATCAACAATAAACAAGCCGGTAAACACTGGCGTGTTTTCACCAATAAAGACTTCTAACCCGGTCGAATTTTCTGATGGAAAGGCATACGCTTTGACAAACAGATAAACTGCCGCTAAAACAGAAATAGAGGCAAGGAAAAAAATAAACTGTAACTGCCTTTTTGAAAATTCAAAAAAATTATTCATATGAAATCAATATAGTAAATTTTAAATAAAATATATGACGACTGGTATAATTGTCAACAAGACACAAAATTTAAAGTCTGAAAGACTTAAAGATTGTACTTTAGTAAGATATCTTCATTCCTTCGGGAAACTTTAGAAGTCTGCCGTCAGAAAGAAGTAGAGAATCAATTGATTGGTCGTCATCCGGTTTTATATCCAATAGTTTTGAAAGAAGCTTCTTGTTATAAATCCCAAATTGAAATTTGTTACTCCCATCTTGATCTTCAAAATCATAACCCATAAAAGATTCTCCGCCGTATTCTTTTATCAAGTTGACCGGCAGCTCAAGCGAAAAATTTGTAATATCGGCAGAGCCAACAAAGATATAGTCGGTTTTGCTGTCTTTTAGTGCCGCCTTTAAACTATTTGCCAACAGCGGAGTTTCTTCCTGCTCGCAAACATGGGGATAATTCAGGAATTTTTCCTTAGCCTGCTTTTGAGTCAAAACCAGTTTTACATCTTCAAAAATACGGGCGTACTTTCTATACCCTCTTTCAATTTTTTCCATGTCGTAGTCAACTTCATCACCACAGGCAACTGTATTTGAACCGGCTAAAATGTAGCAACTCATTTTCTCAATGGCATTAGAGACAGACATAAAACAATTACTCCCTATTGTTTGCTATAAGCTTTGGGTGTGAATTTTTTCTTAATCCTTGTAAAGAAAACACTTTCAAGACCTGTTAGTTAGATTTGAAAATGAATTAAATATATTTCAACGGGTAAAACAAATAAAAAGTAAGATTTGTGGAAAATATTTAAAGGTTGCCAGAGATTTCTTCGCTATTTCTAATCTCACCTTCGGCATTCTCCAAAATTTTGATGCTTATTAAGTTCTGGTCAGCCTCAAGCCCGATTCCTGTTACAACATTTTCTCCCTGTGTGATTTTCACAAAGAGGTCAGACTGAATCAGCTTCTTTTTTGAATTCCAGAAGAGATGCTCCGTTTCCAACATCCGGTCGTCGCCGGTCTTAACTACAACATTACCAAACAGTTCCAAAAAACCAATGCGCTCTTTTATGATACCGGAGTCCCCAACAATCTCGGTCGTCACTGCGCCGGAACTATCAAAGATATTAACATCGACCCGGTAAATAGCTGTTGAATCAACGGAATCAAATTTAAGCAACTTATCGGCAATGATTTTGGTAGTGGTCATTTCCCGGTCATACAAATAAATCACAGCCCGGCTGACCTCTGAGTCCGGCAGTGAAATAGAATCCGGGTTTGAACTGTTTTGAGCCGGTGATTTCTGTTCACTGCAACCGGATAACAGGATTGCAATAGTTATGAATGTTAATAGTCTGTTCATAATTGTAATTTTATCTCTCTTATTCATTATCGACAGATTAAGCAGCAAAAATGCTCACTTGTCAAGAAATTCATTAACATTTGTATGCCAACGGTTATGAATCCACGTCCATTGCTGGGGATATTGATATATTAAATCTTCTATCTCTTTGCTACAGAGCCGGGTCATTTCGTAAGCATCAAGATCGGCATCTTCCGATTTTTTAATTCTCACTTCCGGTCTTATAACAATTTTATATGTATTGTGTTCAGTTCTGATACAAGCCATCGGCACAAACGCCGCCCCGGTTTTAAGACCCAAAAGTGACTGCCCAACGGGAGTGTTTGCCATGTGTCCAAAAAACGGCACAAAAACAGACCGCACCCGCATGGAGTCATTATCAATTAATACACCAATTGAGTTTCCTTTTTTGAGCCACTCCAAAATTTTTCTGGGAGAATCAGTAGTTGAGAAATTAGTCAGACCCATGGCCGCCCTGTTTTCAACCAGAATTGTGTCTATTCTTTTGTCATACATTTCACGGCCAATAACTGCTATTTTAATCCCGACCGTTCGCAGATAAGCTCCCAGCAATTCAAAATTGCCGATATGACCGGTAACACCAAAGACACCCTTCCCCCGATTATGGGCATCCATGAGGAACTCCATACCTTCCACTTCAATGAAAGGGGCAATATCTTTTTTGTAATGTCTGCTGAAACGCAAAACGTCCATCAAATTCTTGCCAGAATTTATGTAAAACATTTTGCCGATCATGTTTTTTTCAAAATCTGAGAATTTGTCTTTGAAGGCAATACTGAGATGACGAAAAATTTTGTGCTGCTCTTTTTTTGAAAACGACCAGACCAAAACTCCCAAAAATGAGCCGATAAAATTGCTAAAACTGCGGGGAACAAAATTTATAAAAAAGAGGAAAAAAGTAAGAAGTTTAAAAGTTGCAAACCTCTTTATTTTCTTACTGAGTTTCATATATATCTAATCTTGTGACTGAAACGCAAGACGTATTCCAAGAAGAATTAATATCGAAGAAGTGAACCATTTTTGGATTTTCTGCCATAGAGAATTATTTTTTAATTTTTCAGAAAATGTTCCGGAAAACATGCTGAGAACAATCAGAACTGTAATTCCAGAAAGATTGAAAATCAGGCCTAAAGTAGTAATTTGAAGCGAAACGTTTCCGTTTTCAGGATTCACAAATTGTGGCAAAAATGTTATAAAGAAAATTGCTACTTTCGGGTTCAGGATATTTGTCATTGCCGCCTGCCAGAACATTCTTGAATAATTTTCATCAGTTTCCTGTTTAACAAATAAACTGTTATCACTCTTCCTGAATCCTTGTATTCCCAGATAAATCAAATATCCAGCTCCGGCAATTTTCAATATTGTGAAAGCCACAATTGAAACCTTCAATAATGCGGAAATCCCAAGGACGGCCAGAAGAAGATGTACCATGGTCCCGGCTCCAATTCCGAGCGATGAAACAAGTCCGGCTTTGTTTCCTTTTCCCAGGGCCCGGCTGATCACATAAAGCATGTCAGGTCCCGGAGTCAGGTTTAACGAGACCGTGGCAACCAAATAAAGAAGAATATCACCCGATGAAAAGATTTTTATAGTCCTCCCCTTTATACTAATTTAGATTTCAGGATATCGTGAATGTGAATTATCCCAACCAATTTCTCGTTTTCGTCCACTGAGGCCAGTTGCGAAATTGAGTGCTCTTCCATTATTGCCAGGGCCGCATCCAGAAGGGCGTTTTCGTTGATAATCTTTGGCTGTGATTGGATTACATCACCGGCCTTCTGATTATAAAAATCTTTAGAGTCGGCCAGCCGCCTTAAGTCACCGTCGGTAAAAATTCCGGTCAATTTTTGGTTGGAGTCAACAGTTAACACGCATCCCATTCTTTTTGAAGTCATCTGGAAAATTATTTCTTTCATCGATGAGTCAGTGTCAACCAGAGGAATTTCATCTTTCGTATGATGAAAGTCTGACACTTTTTTTAAAAGTCTTCTGCCTATCAGCCCGCCCGGGTGGTTCTCAGCAAAATTCTCCGGAGTAAAATCACGAGCTTCAAGAAGTGCAATTGCCAGAGCGTCTCCCATCACCAGTGCCGCTGTTGTTGAGGAGGTGGGTACAAGATTATTGGGGCAGGCTTCTTCTTCTACCGAACAGTCAATTGGAATGTCTGCCCGCTGATAGATTTCTGAATCAACCGTACCGCAGAGTGCTATTATGGAAATCCCCATCCGTCTTGCCGCAGAAAAAAGAATCCCGGATTCAGCCATCTGTCCCGATTTTGAAACCAGCATCAAAATATCATCTTTTCTTACCAGTCCAATATCTCCATGGAGAGCTTCTGCCGGATGAAGGAAAAACGATGAAATACCGGTAGAGTTAAAAGTAGCTACAATCTTATTGCCAATCAGACCGGACTTACCCATTCCGGCTACGATAACCCGGCCGGAACAATTTAAAATTGCTTCAACCGCTTTTTCAAAATTTTCATCCAGCCGTTCGGCTAAAGCGGCAATAGCCTTTGCTTCTATCTCAAAAACTTTCCTGGCATGACTTATTGCATTTTTCATATGATATGATCCATCGGGTCAAAATTCCTGGCTTTCAAATAATATTCAACAATTTCTCGTACGGCGCCATTGCCGCCTTTGTTGGCGGTAACAAATTTTACTTCGCTTTTGAGCTT
>JACZYS010000137.1 GCA_022570975.1 Candidatus Zixiibacteriota bacterium
AATATCAATTTCAATCTTTCTAATGAATTCTCCAAGTGTGGTATTATTGCTGTTCCCCTGAGTGAAGCCGTGGAAAAACATCAGGAGTTGGTTGAAAAATATCTTTATGAGCAGATAAACAGCGAGACCGGTAAATTTGAGGCAATGAACGGAGCCTTGTGGAATGACGGAATATTTGTATATGTTCCCGATAATGTCACCCTTGAGAAACCAATCCACATCCTCCACTCTACACCTTCCGGTGGAAAGGCATCGTTTCACAGGCTGTTGGTAATTGCCGGCAGCAATAGCGAATTTACTATAATCGACGAATATGTTGGTGATGACACCAATGCCGACTCCCAAGAAACATTCTCCAACGGTGCCGTTGAGATAATAGGACTGGATTACAGTCGGGTAAGATATTTGAACCTGCAGCGTCACTCTAACAAAACCAGCAACTATTTCACCCACAGGGCAAAAATTGGGCAGTCAGCCAATATGCTGACCATTCCCTTAATCTTTGGCGGAGGGCTCTCCAAACAAAATTTTGGAGTACAGCTAAACGGAAAAGGTGCCAACAGTAAAATGTATGGCCTGCTATTGGGTTCAGAAAGACAACATTATGACAACCACACTATTCACCACCATTCTCATGGATTGACAACGTCGGATATTGATTTTAGAGTTGTCTTAAAAGATAAAGCTCTTTCTGCTTATACCGGATTGATTAGAATTGAAAACGGTGCCAAGACCTGCGAAGCATATCAGGAAAACAAAAATCTGTTGCTGAGCAGAGGTACAAAAGCAGAAACTATTCCGGAACTTGAAATTTTAAACGAAGATGTCTCTTGTTCGCACGGTGCCACAATTGGTCCGATTGATGAAGAGTCAATTTTTTATCTCAAATCCCGCGGAATTGAAAAAGATGATGCTGTTAGAATGATTGTCTCCGGGTTCACTGCCTCTACATTAAAGTTGCTTCCCGAAGATTTAAAAGAAAGACTCAGAGGATATATCACCGCAAGGTTGGAAAACATCTAAGCTGGAATACAAAAATTGAATATGTCTAATTTTGTGAAAGCAGCTACGATCGACGAAATTCCTCTGGGTGAGATGAAATCTTTTAAAGTGGGATATGAAAACGTTCTTATTTGCCATACAGAAACCGGCTTTTATGCAATCGCCAATGAATGCACCCATGACTCAGCCCCGATGACCGATGGAAAACTAAAAGGTAATATTGTCATGTGTCGCCGTCATGGAGCAAAATTTGATATAACCAATGGAGCTGTTTTGGGTCCTCCGGCCCTTGTCCCCTTAGACAGCTATCCGGTCAAAATTGAGGATAATGACATTTTGGTTCAACTGCCGGATTAGAAAAGAAATATTATGACTTCAGATTTAAAAAGTGAAATTATGACAGATAGTAAGAAACTATCATTTGATAGTTCTAAAATCCAAGATGACTTCCCCATACTTGAGACGAAAATTAACGGCCATAGGTTGGTATATCTTGACAATGCCGCTTCTTCCCAGAAACCGGAAGCTGTTATAAACGCTCTTGACAATTTTTACAAAACCACAAATTCAAATATTCATCGCGGACTCCACACTCTGGCAGAAAAAGCTACAAATGCCTACGAACATTGCCGGGAACATGTTGCGAAATTCATTGGAGGAGTAAGTTGTGAGGAAATTATTTTCACCAGCGGCACCACTGAATCCACAAACCTTGTTGCCAATAGCTGGGGGAATGAAAATATCGGCGAAGGAGACGAAATTCTGATTACGGAGATGGAGCACCACGCCAATTTGGTCCCCTGGGTTTTGCTTGCCCAAAAAAAGAATGCTCTCTTAAGGCAAATACCTATAACTACAGACGGCACTCTGGATTTGACCGATATAAACAAGCTGATAAATGAAAAGACAAAACTTCTTGCTGTCACTCATATGTCAAATGTTTTGGGGACAATAAACCCAATCAAAGAGCTGATAGAACTGGCCCACAAAAATGGTGCCTTAACTTTAATAGATGGTGCTCAGGCCGTTCCTCATATGCCGGTTGATGTCAAAGATTTAAATGCTGATTTTTATTGTTTCTCCTCCCACAAAATGCTGGGGCCAACCGGCGTTGGCGTTTTATATGGGAAGAAAGAAATCTTAGAAAAAATGCCCCCTTATATTCTGGGTGGAGAGATGATTCGTGAAGTCTCTTTTGAAAAAGTAACATTCAATGACCTGCCTCACAAATTTGAGGCCGGCACTCCCAACATTGCCGACGTTGTTGCTTTTGACACTGCCTTAACCTACCTGGAAAATATTGGCATGGAAAATATCAGGAATCATGAAATTGAAATTTCCAAATATGCCATTGAAAAACTGACCGAAATTGAAGGAATTACAATTCAGGGGCCACTTGATGAAACAATCAGAGGAGCGGCCATCTCTTTCACCGACCGGGACGTTCACCCGCACGACATCAGCACATTTTTGGACTCAAGAGGAATAGCAATCAGAGCCGGTCATCACTGTGCCCAACCCCTTATGAAAGTCTTAAAAACAGTGGCCACGGCCAGAGCCTCTTTTTATATTTACAATGACAGAGCAGACGTTGATTATCTGGCAGAAACAGTCAAAGAGATGAGGAGATATTTCAGGGGATGAACTCAAGCTTAGATGAAATGTACCGGGATATAATTCTTGAGCATTACCGTTATCCAAGGGGCAAGAAACCTATTGATAAAGTTGATGTTTCAACCGCCGGAAAAAACCCGTCATGCGGTGATGAAATTGATGTTGAGCTTCAGGTAGAAAATGACATTATCAAGAATATCCATGTCGATTGCAAAGGCTGCGCCATCTCGGTTGCCTCGGCTTCCATGCTTGCCGAATTGGTAAAAGATAAACCTCTCGACGAAGTAATAGAAAATGCCGAAATCGTCAGAAAAATGCTTAAAGGTGAAGAGGAAAACCTTCCTGAAGAATTCGGAGATATTGTCACTCTCAAAGGTGTAAGAAAGTTTCCGGTTAGAATAAAATGTGCCCTTCTCGCCTGGCTGACTCTTCTTGAGGGAATCAAGAACTTTCAGAACGGTGACGGCAGAAGAAATCAGATAGTCTCAACCGAAGAACAGGAATAAATTAAATTATGGCCCTGCCTACAAAAGAAGAAGTTTATGCAGTCATCAAACCAATTCAAGACCCTGAAATCAGAATTGGGGTTGTTGACCTTGGGCTTATTTATGACGTCTTGATCGAAGAAAACGGTCATGTAGAAGTTAAAATGACTCTTACCACTCCCGCCTGTCCTTTTGGTGAGATGCTGATTTCCATGATTAACCGGGAAGTTGAACTTTTGGATGGTGTAACTTCTGTGCAAGTGACTCTTGTATGGGATCCGGTGTGGGATCCAAAAGAGATGTGCTCAGACGCCGCCAAAGACCTCTTGGGAATCTGGTAGGTGCCGTTAGACTTGTAGGGCATGGATCCCCGCGATCCTGCCATTTATTTTCCGTGGGCGGCAGACGTCCTCGTCTGCCCCTTTCTTGCAAATTCTCTAATATCCCAAAAGTCTTCCTTGCTCCAAAAATAATAATTCTTGTCATTGCGAGGCCCGGCGAAGCAATCTCGATTTTATTTTGATTCTTGTAGCGCATGGATCCCCGCGATCCTGCCATCTTGTTACTTTGTCTGTCTCTCTACGTCATTTCGAGCGGAGTCGAGAAATGCTGCATGATATGACAAAGAACCCTTCGACTACGCTCAGGGCGACTCACTCTCTGATAAGATTGTATTTTACCTAAGAAACTTTTGATTCTTCACTCATCCCGCCGCAAGCGGATGGGGCATCCGGGCTTGTTCTTCAGTATATTCCCAACAGGACATATAAATGTTTATCCTTTCTTATTTTGAAGATAATTTAATTCTTAAGTGAGAGGAATGAGGTTTGTTCCTATCTCACAGATAACTGTTTCAAGAAATAAATAAATTTATCTAATGTTGATGCTTCCAAATTCCTCAGGAAATTAGTTGCCCTCCTCTTTTGCCAATTGAAGAAAAGATTATTCTCTAATGCAAGAGTGTAGTATTTCGTAGCCTTATCTTTATCGCCCAATTTCTGATGTGCTGCGCCTACAAAGAAATATGCCTCAGCTCTTAGTTCTTTTGGAATCTCATCTTTTTCATATATACTAAAACTCTCAAGTACAGATTCATATTCTTTCATAAAGTAATAATATCTCAATTTGATAGATCTATATCCGCTATGTAGATTTACGTCTAACATTTCAAATTGTACTTTTTCTAATCTCTTCTTAGCATTTCTTAAATCGTTTATGTAAACATAGACTCTGCCAATTTCGTAATTCAATATATTTATTCTTACAAGTTGGGCATCGTCCAATTCAAAGTCTTTTAATTCTTCTTCAGAATTTAGAAGTTCTGTTAAACTGCTTTCGTATTGACCTAAATCTAGGTAACATCTCCCTTTGTTTAGTAGAATTAGAAACTTCGTGAGTGGATACTCTTCCTTTGGACATGAATCCAAATACTGCTCTGCAATTTCAAAATATCTCATAGATTCTTGACTCTCTCCAAGTATATAATTAGAAATGGCAAGAAATTTGAGAATAGATAATAGATTTAAATCATCAACGTTATTATCCCGAATTTTCCATGCTATTTTCAAATGAGAAATTGCTAACTCGTATTGTTCTAAGGAGAAATAACATGAGCCAATATACTCACGAATTCTACATTCTTCTAATTCATCTAAATGATGCTCAAGTAAGTGAGTCAGAATATTCAATGAATCTACGTGTCTGGATTCATTTTGTAATTCTAATGAATGGCTAAAAAGCTCTTCAGCTTGCTCTTCAGTATGTTCCCAACATGACATATAATGCTTTACCTCAAAATCCTAGTTTAATCAATATCGCAATATCGTGCTGGAATATCCTATTTCAAATTAAAACAACTGCTTGATATAATTGATTAATTTTTCTATTGGTGAAATTTCAATCTTTCCTAAGTATTCAGTTGCTCTAATTTGTTCCCATTCTTCAGATAAACCATCATTCAATACAAGATTTAGATATCTCTTTGCTTTCGACCTATCACCAAGCCAATAGTGAGCTATACCAACATACAAATGGGCTTGTGATTTGTAATATTCAGGAATGCCCTTTTCTTCAAATGTTTTGAATGTAGAGACTAAGAAAGCGTGTTCTTGTTTAAGAGAATATAATCGTATGAGGACGATGTAATAATCATCATGATGCTCATAGTTTAGCAACTCAAGATCTACTTTATTAAACCAAATAGAAGCATCTTTGATGTTTTCCAATAACACATAAGATTTGAAAATTACATAATTCAAGAAATTTTCTTCAACATGAAGTTCCTCTTTCGATTTTGAGCATTTAAACTCTAATTCGGCTTTTAGAAATTCTTCCAAACTTTCCTCATATCTTTTGAGATCAAAATAACAACCACCCTTGCGTAGCCGAAAATGAAACCTTGAAATAGTCCATTCTTGTCCAGTATATGAAGAGAAATACTGTTCAGCTAAATCAAAATAAATTAATCCTTTTATGCTTTTTCCACTCCAAGAATATGCAGCACTTAGATTTGTCAAGATATCCATTAAAGTAAGCTCGCTTACATGGTCATCTCTTAGTTCCCATGCTCTTTTCAAATGACTGATAGTTGTTTCATACTGTTCTAAGCACAAAGAACAAGAACCCATTTCTTGAAGTATATTAATTTCATCCACTGAATCTAAATGGTCTTCCAATAAATGCGATAGGATATTAATAGACTTCAAGTATTTATGGTCTTTTGCTAATCTAATAGCTTCATCAAAAAGTGCTTCTGCTTGCTCTTCAGTATGTTCCCAACATGACATATAATGCTTTACCCTTTCTCACTTCAAAGATATGGGATTGGCAAGATTGATGTAAAGTTTAAATAAATGAACAGGGCGTCTGCCCCTGCTAATAAAAAGATGTCAGGAGCGCGGGGCTCACTGACCTACAAGAAAACTGCTTTTTGCTAATCTCTATTGTCTCTCTACGTCATTTCGAGCGGAGTCGAGAAATTCTGCATGATATGACAAAGAACCCTTCGACTACGCTCAGGGCGACTCACTCTCTTACAGTATTGTAATTTCCCTACGAAACTACGGCAGGGAATAGCCGCCATCAACAATAATCGTTTGGCCGGTCAGCCAACTGGCTTCATTACTGATCAAAAACAATACCACAGCTGCCATTTCTTCGACAGTGCCAACTCTGCCCATTGGAGTTCTTGCGGTAACTTCTGCTATCATCTCTTTGTAGTTAGGAAAAACTTTTAGGGCATCGGTGGCAATAAATCCACCTGAGACACAGTTTACAGTAATTCCTCTGGATGCAAATTCTACCGCAGCATATCTGGTTATATTTTCAATGGCAGATTTAGAAACTCCAATCGAGGCATAGCCGGGGATATAACGGATGGAGCCAAGCGAAGAAAGAGAAACAATCCGGCTTTTGTCCGGCATCATTGGCTCGGCCAGCTGGATACATTTTAAAAAAGCATGGGCATTGGTTTCCATGGAGATATTCCAATTTTTATCTTTGATATCAAGCAAGGTTCCATAATGACCAATGGCAGCGTTTGAGACAAGAATGTCCAGCTTGCCAAATTTTTCTTTTATTTTATCAAATATGGGAACAATCTGATCCATATTCCCCATGTTGGCCCGGTGAGCATAACATTCTGTCCCATTTTCTTTTATATCCGCAAGGGCTTCATCGGCAGACTGACGACTTCGAAAATAATTTATAACAACATTGGCGCCCTGCTTTGAAAGCCGCTTGGCAATTGCCAGTCCGATTCCTCTGGTGCCTCCGGAGACAAAAGCTGTTTTTCCTTTTAAATCCTGACCCATTTATATTCCTTCCTCAACGCATCGTTCAAAACAATTGAACATCTAAATTATGTTCCCGCCGGACTGAGACTCCATGTCTTCGGCAAGTT
>JACZYS010000138.1 GCA_022570975.1 Candidatus Zixiibacteriota bacterium
AACTGCCAGCGCTGTCACCCCTACATTAAGAAAATGCTCGAAACCGGACAAACCAAATTTGATCTGATTGAAGAATAGTATTCAGCTCAATTTCAACTTTCCTACTTGATATTTTGTCCCTTCTTATTTATATTAATCCAGTTATCAGACCTAATTTATGCATTTGGAACAGAACAGAATGAGTGACATTCATAATCTTCGTGGTACAATATTAAACATCATTACGATTACAATGGTCTCTCTATTTACTCAGGTGCAAAGCCGAGCAGCAGAATCATCAAGTGATACGGCTCAATCTTATCATGCTATTAACAGTGACTCGCTCAGTTCAGAAGATATTCTTAGCTCAACCAAAAGAACCCTGCAGGAAATAGTAGCTTTAAAAAACGGAGTTGTAAAAGTATATCCAAATAATCAAATCACTGGCTTTACCGGTCGGGAGCAGTTTAACTCACCTGAACTTAATATTCGGGGCGGAAGACCATCATCTTCTTCAATACTCTTAAACGGTGCCAACATTTCAAGCAGATATAGCGGAATTTTCTCTTCGTATGTCAGCCCACACTTGATACAAAGCATGGTATTGAGAAAAGGAAATATTTCAGCTCAGTATGGCAACCTCCTTGGCTCAGTAATAGATATCTCAACTCCAAGCGGAACTAGCCAATACAGTGGGACAATAGAAACATTAACTGACAATGCCGTTGGCAGTGGTTTTGATCAGAATTTCTATACTGCCACTTTAAGCGGTCCTATACCGAAATTCAAAAACGGCACTTTTTTCGCATTGGTTGAGAGAAGATATCTTGGTGATAGAAATCCCTCGGCAATTACAGAGGAATCGCTTCCAACAGGAGATAAAAGACTACCCAATAATTGGCAAAGCGGATGGTCGTATCATTTCAACTCCAATCTACCTCTCTCCTCTTCTTTAAATCTGAACGCCTTTGCAGATATTTCAAACGAAGAGTGGCAGGAGTATTGGCACTCTTATTATTTCAATTCTGAACACACACCCTACTACAAAGATGAGAACAAATTACTTGGTGCCCAACTAAATTATAAGATTGACGACAAAACATCTTCGTCAATCAGTCTTTCTAAATTCGAATCATATCGTTTTAGAGGTGACGGCAAATACCGTGAAAATATCTTCGCCTACGGCCGCCCAAATGGATATCCAAGAAATGATGAAACTTTTCTCTTCAGATCTTGGGATGATCCTTCTACCCCAACCATCGACAGTTCTTTTCTCGTTGATGGAATCATTAGAACATTTGTAGTCGGTGGTGATGAATCCGGTTTATGGAATGATTACATGAAATACAAAACCTCATACTATTCAATAGATACAAAAATTGAAAGAAATATGTCTGAAGAATGGTCACTTATTTCTGGAGCTTATTATAAGAAACACACGGTAAGATCGTATCATCACTACATCCCGACGTTAAGTTATTTGGGAGAAACGAATAACGGTTTCCGAGACGCAAATAGGTATGGCTATGATGTATATGGAAATGAATCAGATCCAGAAAATTTCGAAAACGAAACCAAACACCCCAAAGAGTATTCGTTTTTTGTTGAGAGCATTTTCAATGCAACTGACATAGTAATAACTGCAGGAATTCGTTACGAAATTTTCGACTACAAGTCTTTAATGTTTAAGAACCCTAAACTGCCTCTTGACCCTGATTCCCTTGGCTTTGACGGTGATGCCACAAACGACGGACAGATTGCATCTCTTGAAGAATCTGATTTGATTGAACGAGAAAGTTTCAGCTATTTATCGCCCAGACTTAATGTCTCATACTTTGCTGGTGAAAAAACAGTTTTAAAATTCTCTTATGGCATCTTTAGAAAAATGGCAAATTTCTCCGACTTATATGTCGGTTTTGACAATATGGCCTACAAATTATTAACAAGTGGCTCCTATTTTACTCTTGGAAATTCCAATCTTGATATATTGAAGTCAAAGAATTTAGAGGTTGGATTATTGAGCCAACTAGGTCCTGCAACTCATTTACAAATCAGTTCATACTATCGCAAGTATGAAAATCAGGTCGAAGTTCAAAGTATTCCATCTTTCCCGACCTCGTACGCATTATACAAAAGTTTGGGCGAATCCAATTCTCAAGGAATAGATTTTTCTATTAGTTTTACACCTGAACCACAATTAGGATTTGAAATTGAATACAGTTTTTCAGAATCAAAAGGAAACAGTTCATATAGATATACTACGGGTAATATAGCATGGGTTAATGGAACTGCACCTAAAGTAGAATACTTTCTTAGTTACGATCAGAGACATAGCATTGTAGGTACAGCTAACTATTCCCCTGCCTCAAGATCACATCTTAAGCTTCTGTTCAATTATTCCACTGGACTTAGATATACTCCTATTGCAATAGAAAATGAGGCTACGGAGTCGATGATTTTTCCTAACTTGAAAGATACTGTAAATTCAAGGCTTTTGCCAAATACCGTAAACTTCGATCTTAAAGCAGAACAGGGATTCACTTTTGGTCAAACTAACCTGACGGCTGTATTGTGGGTCAAGAATGTTTTGGATAGAAAGAATGTAACAAATGTCTGGCAGGGTTCCGGCCTGCCAAATACGACCGCTTGGCTGAAAACGAGCCAAGGTCAGAACTTCGTAAATTTATTTTCCACTCCTGACCGCAGCGGTCTGAACGGTGAAGAAAAATATCGTATAAAAGAGCGGCACCCGCTCAATTACAGTCCCCCAAGACAGGTCTTTTTTGGCTTGAGATTAGGTTTTTAGACCAGTATCTGCCTCAAAGATATTTCTTGCCTTTTTCTAAATTTTAGATAAATTGTGCACTTGTCTTTGAAAGGAGTTGAAAATTATGTCTAAATCTTGTGAAATATGCGGTAAAAAGCCGCTTTTTGGAAATAACGTTTCCCACGCTAATAATATCACCAAAAGGCGCTGGATGCCCAACCTGCAGAGTGTCAGAGCTCTTGTAAAAGGCGTTCCTAAAAAGATTTCCGTCTGTACCTCTTGCCTTAAAGCCGGCAAAGTGATAAAGAATATTAGGGTCAAGAAAACCAGCCCGGCTGTAAATTAATCAGATTTATAGAATGAAAAATTTAAACCGCCTTTATTGGGCGGTTTTTTTGTGCCATAAATTTTGGAATCTTTTAATATCTCAAATTAAAGTACTGGATTAAACGTACGAAGTATGCTAAGTTTGGCCGCCGAGCGGAGCACTCTCGGCGGCTGTTCAGGTATGCCATCCTATAGCATGGGAGGTAGTCAAATCATTTGTATAACCGGACTATCTGCTTCCAATTAATGTCATAATAATTTTTGAATTAAGTTTTGAATGTGACATCAAAGACAAACTGAAATTAAATTTCAGCATATCGGCCGTAAATTTTGCAAAAGTTGCGGCAATGTCCGTATCTCTAATCTGTGACTCAGCGGCCACAAGATTCTGATAGGTTACTTCCATTGAGGCCAGACCTCTTTCCAATTCATATTTCTGTTTACTGCCGATTTCGATCTGAACTGAGTCCAGTTCAGCAATTGCAGAATCCACTCGTGATATTGTCTGCTCAGCGGCTTCGGCCGATGAGAGGTCTATCTGATCCAAGAGACTTATTGTGGCAACCGATCCCTCTTCGCCATCAAAAAGATAACTTCCGTTATATTCTGCTGTCTCAACAATTCTGTTATAGCCATCTTTGATAGAGGTTGCAGCTAAATTTGTTGCTTCCTGAGCAGCTTCTGAGTTGAAACCGGTATTTGCTGCCTGAACGGCAAGTGTTCTTATCTCAGTCAAATATGAGCGGAGCTCGGCCGTACTAGCTGATGCGGTTTCATATTTGGCTATCTGCAGGCTTTTGTTTTTCATCTCCTGATTGAGCGAGGCAATCCGGGAACGCAACTGTTCTGAGATGATTAAATCTGCGGGGCCGTCTGAGGCCTTATTTATTCTGTAGCCGGACGACAACTTTACCATACTGGATAAAAGAGAATTATACTGAAGATTGACTATATTTGGGAGATTGGCTCCTTTAAAAATTGAACTTGTAAAACCGTGCATACTTACCTCCTTGCCAGTTATGTCTGGCATGACTATATATTTGAAGCAGTAACTGTGCCTTTCCGATAATTAAAACAACTTATTGTTATTCAACAATTTAAGACGGCATTTTTGGGTTTTTATAAAATAATGATGATTTTTATATGGGGATTTTCCAATAGTCTGGTGGAATCTTGTGACCTATTCAGAACTGTGGTGCTAATGAAAATTGATTTAATTGACAGAGATGAGAGTAACTAAAAGAGCCATTGAAAATGGTTGGAATTCTGATAGGGAAAAACAAAGCCGCAGATAAACTACGGCTTTATTATATAAAGGGAGAATGTGTTCTGTTTTAATTTATGGGACCAAAAATTCCGGTGAACGTGGAAGTTCTATGGCACTTTTGATACTACTGTTGCTGACTTCGGTTGCAAGAACTGATTGAACAACTCTTTCAAACCCAATTCCACAACCGGATGACTGACCTTTGCCATGGTGTAAAACTTCAAAATACCAGTCGAACTGCCCCGGGTCAACCCCATCATCTAAAAGATGGTCATACATATATGACTCTTCAAACTGTTTCTTGCAGGTATCAGATGAGCCTTCGCGGACGGCTCCGCCAACTGATTCACCAACATCAGGTAGCAGCAGGTCACAGCATTCTGTCACTCCATTAGAACGTTTCATTGAGAAGAATTTGATAACTCCGCCTTCTTTTGGTTTTGGGTCAGATGGATAGTGAGTAACAAATGTTGGGAGATTGCCCAGAAGTTCACAAATAGCCAGCTCTTCAACCGCGCCTAAATCATCACCAAACTCAACTTCATATCCGTTTTCCTTCAGGAGGACAATAGAGTCTGCATACTTAATTCTGTTGAACGGATTTTCAATGTAACTTTTAATCTTGTCATTGTCACTAATCTTCAGTGCGGCTCTATACATCTCCTTGATGATGCTTTCAATTTTATCGGTCAAGCCGTCCAGCTCAAAATCCCTGCCCTCAAACTCAATCAAGGTGAATTCACAGAGGTGACGGTTGGTAACTTTCTTTTCCTGGCGGAAAGATGGGCCAATTGTGTAAACTCTGTTATGAGCATGAGTAAATGCTTCCAGATAAAGCTGACCGGTTTGGCGAAGAAACATACCAGATTCTGTACCTTTTTCATCATACATAGTAACCGGCATTGCATTTGGGAACCATTCGCAAGAACCTGTTGCTCCGGTTATATGCGGAACACAGATTTCCAGAAAAGATTCATTTTCAAACCAATCCCTGGCCGCCTTAAGCATTTTTGATCTCAGGAGGGTAGTTTCTGAATAATTTCCGTTCATGACTTCATAATGGCGCATTTAGCACCTCCACAATATTAAGAGTTAAAAAAAAGCCACCCAAATACCAATTTGAGTGGCTGAAATTACCAATAGTGATGTTGTTATTAATAAACAACTTATGCCTCATTTCGAGACCTCATATTCTTTATGCCTACAATGCAAATATACAATTTCTTCCTCTCTAAATCTCTATATTTCAGCCGGTTAGAGATTGCCCAACTTCATCAAGACATAAGTCACAGTTGTAACCCATTTTGGTCGGGCGGTTTTATTTAGCTGTTCTTAAAATTGAAGAGTATAGGTTTATCCTTTCTTTGTCAAGACATTTTTAAATAAAATCTGATAATTCTTACAATATTATCTGAGCCAGCTTGTAAGCTTTTAAATACCTTGGTTTTGGAACGATTGATAAAAACATAAAAATATGCCGTCGGTAGGGTAGTTTGACCGACGGCATCGTGGAGGAACCAAAAAAGTCAAGATTCTTTCGAATCTTCAATAGTAATCAGCTGTAATCACAGCTATTATTCAATTGTGCTTAAAAGCACTTATTCTCTGCCATCCCATTAAGAAGTGCCTTAATGCACTAGTTTGCGTCATCCAATCTCCTTATGAAGCATATTTATGGGCTTTTTATCCTTAACTGGATTTCAGCCATTTCAAAAAGTGCCTTAAGGCACTAGTTTGTGTCATCCTTTCTCCATATGAGAATATCTATAAGCTTTTTTTACCATTATCTGGAATTCAGCCATTTCAAAAAAGTGCCAAAGGCACTAGTTTGTGTCATCCATTCTCCTTATGTAGGCCGGAATTGTTCTGTCTTCTCCGCTAAAAAAGGGGACTTTGTTTCTTTTTCCGCTTCCGTTGCCGTTTCCATAAACGTTTCCAGTCTTTCCAGAGCCAACCGATTTTTGCTGCGCTCCTTTGGCCGGTGAAACCGGTGTGCCAAATATGTCCATTGGAGCAGGTGTCCCTTTTTCGGTAGAGAAGGGCATCACCACTTGCTCAGTTTTTGCATCTAAATTTTCCGGCACCACTGATTGAACAGGAGTTGCAACCGGCATCTTATCTTCAGCCGGGCTATTAAAACCGGTCGCGATAACCGTTACTCTCATTTTATCTTCCATTGACTGGTCAATTACGGCACCAAAAATGATATTGGCACTTTCTCCGGCAGCTTCATAAATGAGTGTAGTAGCATTGTTGACATCATTGAGACTCATGTCCTCGCCTCCGGTAATATTGATAAGAACCCCTTTTGCTCCGGATATTGAAACATTTTCAAGCAGTGGTGATGAGATAGCCTGGGTGGCGGCATCGATTGCTTTTTTCGTCATGGTCCTCATCGATGGGACTTACCGCTTGTCCCAGCTGAAAAATGATCCGGAAGGCAACATGAGTTGTCTTTTATTGCCATCGCAGGGAGGGCATTTCATGTTTCTTCCCGTTTGGCTGGTCGCTTCGATCATGTTCGTGCAGGGGCTGGTCGAACATCAGGCAGCTCCATAAACATCCTGGTTACTGAG
>JACZYS010000139.1 GCA_022570975.1 Candidatus Zixiibacteriota bacterium
ATACAGCAATAAATATCATAACCTCAGGTTGTTTCCTGGAAATTTTCATAGCAATGCGTTAAATAAATATATTTATAAATCATTTGGTAAATTCTATGTCGGTTTAAGGATGGGGTTAAAAAGCAAGTTTTTGGAAATTCTTCATAATTCTCCATTAGAAGTAAGCATAAATATGAAATTAAGATATCTTCCTGTTGTAAAGAAACTTAAGCAGTTAAAAAAACAGAATAAAAACCTTAAAGTTTTGGAAGTAGGTTCTGGAAGCAAAGGCATAACCAGGTTTTTCAAATATCCTGTTACAGGAATTGACGTGGAATTCCGGAAGCATAAAAACCGCTACCTGAAAGGAATATTGATTTCTCCAAATAAAAAATATCCTTTCAAAGACAATGAGTTTGATGCTGTGGTTTCAGTAGACTGTATAGAGCACATACCAAGAAATGCAAGGGAAAAATCATTAAGGGAAATGCTCAGGATAAGCAACAGGCATATAATAATTACATGTCCATTTACCATAAGCAAATGGGACAAGATAGTTCTGAGTAAATGGCCCAAGAGCAGCGCAACTTACAAAAATATCAAAGAGCATTATAACTCTGGAATTCCGCAACCTGAAGAAGTAGAAAAGGTGTTTGCATAAATGAACGGTCACAAAATAATATTGGCACACGTAAATACGGAGAGAACTACCAAGTTGCTGGCCGATAATAATGAATATGTGTTCAGAGTCGAAAGACGAGCAACCAAGTACACAATCTCAAATGCCATTCAGGAAGTATTTAAGGTCAAAGTTGACTCAGTCAGAACCATGGTTGTTCCGGGCAAAATGAAGAGAGTCCGTTATAAAGCCGGCAAAACTCCGGCTTGGAAAAAAGCTATTGTCAGGCTGAAAGCCGGCCAGACTATAACAATATTTGATAATGTATAATGAAAGCTTCAGGTTAAGTTATGGCTATTAAGAAATTTCGTCCGGTTACACCTTCGTTGAGGTTCCGCACAATACCTACGTTTGAAGAAATTACTTCAACTGTCCCTGAAAAGTCACTGTTGCGACCTTTAAAGAAAAGTGGTGGTCGGAATAACAAAGGAAGAATTACTGCTTACCAGAGAGGTGGCGGACATAAAAGACATTATCGTCTTATTGACTTCAAAAGAGATAAGAAAGATATTCCGGCCAGAGTAGCATCTATTGAGTATGATCCAAACCGTTCGGCCAGAATTGCTTTACTTTTCTATGTTGATGGAGAAAAGAGATATATAATTGCCCCCGATGGATTGGCCGTCAACGACATGATTGTCTCTGGCGATAATGTTGATAACAAGGTTGGTAACGCAACTCCGTTAAAAGGAATATTGCTGGGAACTACAGTTCATAATGTTGAGATGAGACCGGGCAAAGGTGCCCAGATTGTGAGGTCGGCTGGAACAATGGCTCAGTTGGTTGCAAAAGAAGGTAAAAAAGCTATTTTGAAATTACCTTCCGGTGAAACCAGAACCGTGCCAGTTACCTGTTTCGCAACAATAGGTCAGGTTTCAAATCTGGACCACAAAAATGTCATATGGGGCAAAGCCGGTGCAACCCGCTGGAGAGGCAAGCGTCCATCCGTTCGCGGTGTTGCCATGAACCCGGTTGACCATCCTATGGGAGGTGGCGAAGGCCGTTCTTCCGGTGGTCGCCATCCCTGTACACCTTGGGGTAAACCGACCAAAGGCTACAAGACAAGAAGTAAACGTAAATCATTAAAGCATCTTATTGAAGATCGCCGGGCTAAAAAGTAATTATGGAGAGAAATAGATGCCTCGTTCATTAAAAAAAGGACCTTATATTGAAGCTTCGCTTGAGAAAAAGATTGAAGCCATGAATTCATCAGGTGATAAGAGAGTGATTAAGACTTGGTCAAGACGTTCTACTATTTCACCGGAGTTTGTCGGTCATACTCTGGCCGTTCATACCGGCAACAAGTTTATTCCTGTTTATATTACGGAAAATATGGTTGGTCATAAACTGGGTGAATTTGCTCCTACCCGCACATTTCGCGGACATGGCGGCAAAATTGCCGAAAGATCATCAAGGCTGAAAGGATAAGTGCTGATTATGCTGATAGAATCAACGGCCAGATTAAAATACGTTAGCATACCTCCACGCAAGATGCGTCTGGTTGCAGACGCCATAAAAGGGATGCCGGTTGAAAAAGCTCTTAATCTGCTCAACTTCACACCAAGAATAGCAGCCCAGCATATTGCCAGAACACTTAAATCTGCGGCTGCAAATGCGCTGTCGGTCGAAGGTACCGATCACCTTAAGCCGGAAGATTTAATGATTAAGAATATTTTTGTAGACGTTGCCCCAACTCAGAAACGTATCAGGTTTCAGTCAATGGGCAGAGTCTTCAGATATAGAAAGAGATTCTGCCATTTGACAATCCAGCTTCAGGGAGAAGTTGAAGAAGTGGCAGAGGCCAAGGCTAAATCTCAAAAGAAAGGCAAGAAAGTAAAAGAAGAACCAAAGGCAAAAGCCAAAACGGCCAAAAAACCGGCTAAAAAAACAGTTAAGAAGAAAGTAAAAAGAGAAGTCAAAGCCGTAAAATCTCAGACAAGGAAAAAGACAACAACAAGTAAGACTTCAACTGCTAAAAGAACTGGCAATAAATAACAGTGAGAATTTAAGGAGTATATAACTTTGGGTCAAAAAACACACCCTATCGGATTTAGGTTGGGCATTATCAAAACCTGGAACAGTCGCTGGTTTGCACCGGATAAGTTCTTTCCCAGGTTGGTTTATGAAGATATGATGGTCAAAAAATATATTGATCGTCGCCTGGACAATGCCGGAATTGCCAAAGTAATCATTTCCAGAATGCCTAAGAAAATCATCGTGGACATTCATACTTCACGCCCGGGTATCGTTATCGGAAGAAAAGGTTCCGAGGTAGACAGGCTCAGAAGTGAGTTACAACTTCTGACCAACAAAGATATTCTCCTGAACATTGTCGAAGTGAGAAAGCCGGAATTAGATGCTCGACTGGTAGCAGATGCAATTGCCCGCCAGCTTGAAGGAAGGGTTTCTTTCCGCCGGGCTATGAAAAAATCGATCGCCGCCACAATGAGAATGGGAGCCGTTGGAATCAAGATTCAGTGTGCCGGAAGACTTGGCGGTGCCGAAATTGCCAGAACTGAAAAATATAAAGACGGAAGAATTCCTCTCCATACCATCCGGGCTGATATTGATTATTCAACAGCAAGAGCCAACACAACTTATGGTGTGATTGGAGTGAAAGTGTGGATTTGCCGGGGCGAAATTCTGGAAGTTGGCCAGTTCTATAATGATAAAGATGAAAAGAATGCAGAACAAATGGCCGCCCAGGATATGCCGCAGGCCAAACGTCCTCGCCGGGCTGGTAGAAAATCACAGCGCCCTCGTGGAAGAGTGCGTCGCAGCGGCGGTTCAGGTGGTGGCGGAGAGGCTCCTGCAGGAAGAAGGCCGGAATTTAAGAAAGAGACCAGACCGGAAACCAAAGCAAAGCCCGAAATAAAAGTCAAACCCGAACCCAAAGCTAAGCCTGAATTTAAAGCTAAACCAGAAGCCAAAGCTAAGCCTGAATTTAAAGCTAAACCAGAAGCCAAAGCTAAACCCGAGGCCAAGACTAAACCTGCAGCCAAAGCAAAACCAAAAGCCAAAGCAACAAAACCGTCTGATGGTGCAAAGAAAAAAGAGAGCAAGAAATCTGGAAAGGATGCCTGATTAAGAATTGATCGGTTAGGGAGATAAAATATAATGTTACAGCCAAAGAAGTCAAAATTTCGCAAACAGCAGCGTGGACGCATGAGAGGAAAAGCTTATGTCGGCTCTACGGTGAATTTTGGCGAATTTGGTCTCAAAGGATTGGAGCCGTGCTGGTTGACAAACCGTCAAATAGAGGCCGCCCGCATTGCCTTAACCAGACATATCAAAAGAGGTGGAAAAGTCTGGATAAGAATTTTTCCGGACAAACCAGTTACCAAGAAACCTGCAGAAACCAGAATGGGTAAGGGTAAAGGTGCTCCTGAGTATTGGGTCGCGGTTGTCAAACCGGGAAGAATCTTGTTTGAAGTGGAGGGTATTGATGAGCAATTGGCAAGAAAGGCCCTCAAGCTGGCTGCCAATAAACTGCCGCTTAAAACCAGGTTTGTGACTCGTGATGAAACTGAAGGAATTTAGTAGAAATGAAAATTACAGAACTTAGAGAAATGACAGTTGAGGAACTGAAGAACAAAGTTGGTGATTTAGATGAAGAGCGCTTTAACTTGAATATGCGCCGTTCTTATAAACAACTGGACAATCCTCTGAGACTCAGACAAATAAGAAGAGAAGTTGCCAGGATTAAGACCATCTTAATTGAAGATGCAAAAAATATCAGAAATCTTTCAAAAGTAAAAGTCTCAATCTTAGACGTCAAGAAATCTAAGAAAAAGGAGAAGTAAAGGAATATAAATGGCTGAGGCTATCGAAAGAAATAGAAGAAAAATCCGCACCGGAACGGTAATATCTGATAAGATGGAAAAAAGCATTGTTGTACGTATAGATAGAACAATCATGCATCCACTTTATAAGAAAACATTCCGTACTTCATCCAAGCTTTATGCTCACGACGAAAAGAATGAAGCCGGTGAAGGAGATGTTGTAAAAGTAATGGAAACCAGACCATTATCTGCCAAGAAAAGATGGCGTTTAGTGGAAATAGTAGAGAAAGCAAAATAATTCTGCTCACCGCATTATTGAATTGAAGGTTTAAGATATGATTCAGGAATTTACAAGGCTAATTGTTGCTGACAACTCCGGGGCCAAGCAGGTAATGTGTTTCAGGATTTTGGGAAACAGAAAAAAATCTGCCACTTTGGGTGACATTATCAAAGTTTCCGTAAAGGAAGCTATCCCTGGCGGCACAGTTAAGAAAAAGGAAGTTTGCCGGGCGGTAATTGTCAGAACAAAATCGGCACTGAGAAGAAAAGACGGATCTCTTATCAGGTTCTCTGATAATGCCGCTGTGATTATTAATGATGCCAACGAACCACGGGGAACACGTATTTTTGGTCCGGTTGCTCGTGAGTTAAGAGATAAACAATTTATGAAAATACTGTCTCTGGCACCAGAGGTTTTGTAGTTGGGAGTTGTTAAGTGAATGTGAGAAAAAATGACATTGTTTATATTAAGGTTGGTGCTGACAAAGGCAAAACCGGCAAAGTACTTTTTATTAACAAGAAAAAAACAAAACTGGTGATTGAAGGTGTTAATATGAAGAAAAAACACCAACGTCCTACTCAGCGTAGCCAAAAAGGTGGAATAATTACAATTGAGGGCCCGGTACATATCAGTAATGTTGCTCTCTATAATTCCAGCTTGAATAAGCCTGAGAAGATTAAGATGACCGTTGTCGGTGAAGGAAAAAATGCAAGAAGAGTCAGAGTTTTTAAAATTAGCGGAGAAGAAGTTTAGGATTATATTATGAAGGTGCGTTTACACGAAAAATATCTCAAGGATGTGGTCCCAAAATTGATGAAAGAAAACGACTATAAATCAGTCATGCAGGTTCCTAAACTATCCAAGATTTCCATCAATATTGGCGTCGGAGAAGCAACCCAGAATTCAAAATTGATTGAAGCTGCCATTGGTGATTTGACAATTATTACCGGAAGAAAACCAAAAGTGACCAAGGCCAAAAAGAGTATTTCAAATTTCAAGCTCCGAAAGGGAGTGACAATTGGCTGCATGGTGACACTTCGCCGGGAAGCGATGTATGAATTTTATGACCGTCTGGTAAATGTTGCCATTCCTCGTATTCGTGATTTCAGGGGAATCAGTCCCAAGTCATTTGACGGACGGGGCAATTTTAACCTCGGTTTAAAAGAACAGTTAATATTCCCGGAAATTGAATATGATAAGATTGATAAAATCCGCGGTATGAATATCTCCATTTCAACTACCGCTAAAACTGATGATGAAGCTCGTCAGCTTTTAACGGAGATGGGATTTCCCTTCCGCTCATAGGAGTTTAAGATAGTTATGGCAAAAAAATGCCTGGTAGAAAAACAGAAAAGAAAACCAAAATTTAAAGTTCGCAAATACAGCCGATGCTGTCGATGCGGCAGACCTCGTGCTTTTTTAAGAAGATTTGGGATTTGCCGTATTTGTTTCAGACAGATGGCCCTGGCCGGTGATTTGCCCGGTGTTGTGAAAGCGAGCTGGTAATTAATAGTTTGGGAGTCAATATATATGTGTATGACCGATCCGGTCGCTGATCTGCTGACAAGAATCAGAAATGGTTCAAAAGCAAATAAACCTGCCATAGATGTTCCCGCTTCTAAATTGAAAAAAGAAGTAGTAAGAATATTGCAGGAAACAAAATTTATTAGGGATAGCATAGAATTGCCTGATAGGAAGCAGGGAATTTTGAGAATTTATCTCAGATACGGCAAAGGTGACACTGCCGTTGTCAATGGACTGCAAAGAATATCCAAACCCGGTCTCAGGAAATATTATGATGCTGAGAAGGTCCGCACGACAACTCATCATATGAGAGGGATTATCGTAATCTCCACCTCTGCAGGGTTAATGACCAACTTTGATGCCGCCCAAAAAGGGATTGGCGGAGAAGCGCTCTTTAGGTGCTGGTAAGAAAGGAATAGAGGATGTCTCGAGTAGGAAAATTACCAATACCTCTTCCGGATAAAACCACGGTAGGTATTAAAGGCTCTTTTGTTACCGTCACCGGTCCAAAAGGTACTTTAAGCAGAACTGTTGTTTCTGACATATCCGTCAAACTGGACGATAATACTGTGTTTGTTACCCGTCCAACTGACCAGAAAAAACATCGCGCTCTTCACGGTTTGACCAGAGCGTTAATTAATAACATGGTCGTTGGTGTCTCAGAAGGATACA
>JACZYS010000140.1:0-1410 GCA_022570975.1 Candidatus Zixiibacteriota bacterium
AGGAGCCAATGTAAATACAACCAAGGCAGTCCCCGGCAGAATTGTCAAAAAATGCTTACATTTATTTTTCATAGTTTAGAAAATGTTAGTATTTTATTGTAGTTAATTTTTTTACTCTCGCAAAGCTGCAAAGAGAACAACCAAAAAGAGAACGACAAGAACAGCCACCCGTCGGGGAGCAAAATCTTGGTCAGCGGCCGAGGTTACCAAACTGAGAAGTGCATATAGATCTATGCCGGCTTCCAGGATTGCAAAAACCCTGAGAAGAACCCTTTCTTCAGTTAAATCAAAAGCCAGAGCTCTTGGCCTGAGAAAGACAACTGCCAAGAGAAAAGCAGCACCAAAAAGGACGACCAGGAAAAGAACAACGAGAAAAAGAACAACAATGAGAAGAACGGCTCGTAAGGCAACCAGCAGAAGAAGACCAGCCAAGCGTAAAGCCGCTAAGAGAAAACGCCGCTAGTTCTTTGTTCTAACAAATAAAACCCCGCATAGGCGGGGTTTTTTTATGCCCATAATTATGTCCGCAATAAGCCTCTTTGCATAATTATGAATAAGTTTTCTTGATATTAATAAGACCGTCTTAAGGCGGCTTGACAATCAATGTAATCTATGTCATATTTGAACTCTTGAGTTTGTGAATTATTGAACAAAGATTGGAGTATTTTGTGAATATAGTTGTCTTGGTTAAGCAGGTTCCGGAAATTGCCCTTATAAAGGTTGATGAATCTGCCGGAGAAGTTGTCCTTCCGCAGGGGCCGGGAACGGTTAATCCTTTCGATGAATTTGCTTTGGAAGAAGGACTTCGCCAGGCTGAAAAAACAGGCGGAAAATGCATTGTTATTACTATGGGTTCAATAAGAGCAGAATCAGCCCTAAGAGACTGCTTTGCTCTCGGTGCCCACGAGGCATTTCTGCTTCAGGATGACCTCTTTAACGGCTCAGACCCTCAGGCAACGGCAAAAATCTTGTCAGCCGGCTTGAAGAAATTGGAATCGTTTGATTTTATCATAGCCGGAAAACAGGCGGTTGATTCCGATTCCTCACAGGTGCCCGGTGCAGTTGCTGCCAATCTGGATATACCCCAAGTTATGTTTGTTAAAAAAATTGAATCTCTGGAAAACGGAAAGGCGGTTGTTAACAGAACTACCGAAGAAGGATATGATGTAGTTGAAGTCTGCCTTCCGGCACTAATCTCTGTGGTCAAAGAGATAAATGAACCCCGGCTTCCTTCTTTAAAAGGAAAAATGGCGGCCAAGAAAAAGACTATTACAAAATGGTCGGCGGCTGATTTAGGTCTGGATGGATCTGATGTTGGTTCAAATTCCGGCACCAAAACAATAAAAGTATCTCCACCACCGCCAAGACCGCAAGGTGAGATGATTGAGGGAGATTCTCCTGAGCAAATTG
>JACZYS010000140.1:1420-6874 GCA_022570975.1 Candidatus Zixiibacteriota bacterium
AGAGAAAAGCAGATAATTTAGTTCTCAGAGCCAAAAATACATTTTATGCTTATCAAGAAGCTGAAAAAGTGCAAAGAAATAATTGCCGGGGACAAAACCATCCTCAGGGAGTTGCTACATCCTGAGAGGAATTATCAATTTTCCGGTCGATATTCTCTGGCTCAGGCCATAGTTAAGGCAAAGACACAATCTGTCCCTCATAAACTAAAATCTTCCGAGGTCTATTATATTATCAGAGGAGAAGGAATAATTCACATTAATGATGAGTCTGAGATTGTTAAAGCCGGAGACGCTGTTGAAATACCTCCCGGTTCCATTCAGTCAATTGAAAACAACTCTGATTTAGAACTTGAATTCCTCTGCATAGTTGACCCGGCCTGGAATACTGTTGACGAAGAAATTTTATAGGCTAAGCCTACTCTTTTTTCTGTTTTATATGCAGAATTACTTGTAATTTCAAATTTGACAAGCAGGCTGCTCTTCTTTTAATTTCATCAATGAACAGCACAAAGATTTTAAGTAAAACCCTGATATATCTACTTGTCGTATTTGCCCTCTCAAGTTCAGCAGCATTTGCTTCCGCTAAGAGATTGGTGAATTATACATTATCTGATGTAAGAGTCCTGTACTTTTATGAATCTCAGGAGAGTATAGATTGGCCGACACTTTTTTATCTGAACCGGGAATTTGGCTGCCGGATTGATCTGGTTGCGGTTGAAGAGAGCGGATTTTTTGGGGAAAGCGTTTCTTCAATTCCCGACCAGGAAATATTTCTTCATATTCATTCAATTAATCAAAAAGATTCCCTCTGGGCAAAACAACTTCTTGGTACTCTCTTTGCAAAAAGAGAACCAGAGCTTATAATTTTTGACAAGCTCTCAAAAGAGCATCCGCTTCATAAAGTTAAATCAGCACTCTTAAATCATGTCAGTACGAGTAACTCTCTTTTTAAGATAGAAAAGATTTTCGAATTCTTATCTGAACCGAAACAAGACAAAATGAACAAACTTTCTGTTGTAAATATTAACAGAAGAGAACTCTTTTATAAATATCAGGAAGATATCGAAAACTACGTCCCGGAATTATTTCCGTGGTATAACTCCTCATCTTACCAGTTTGGAACCTTGGCAAAATATAAACTTGTTAAACCCGGTACAGGAATTTCAAGAAACCAGATAGAGTTTCTTTCCGGCATAGACCGGTTCCGGCTTCTTGCATTTCTTGAGGATATAATTCCCAAAGGGCCCAAACGGAAAATTATGCAGGAAAAGGGAAAAGGATTCATAAATAATTTTAATTCCTTTAAAAATTATCCATCTGATGAAAAAATCAATGACCTTATTGATGGTTTCCGGGAGTTTAGCTTTCTATTTGACCAGTACGCAAAAAGCAATCAGGACAGTGTTAGCCAGGAATTTAATTCATACTTAAAGCGGATTTTGGAAAAGGCCGAGCGGGCAACTTTGAGCGCAGTAGGGCTTTATTGGGGAAGCAAAATCATTCTGAGAGACTCACCCCATGGGACAAAATTAAAATTTCGTCTGGAGCTTTCTGCCAACTCCCTTTTGAAATTGGAGCTAAAGAAACTTTCGTTCAAGCCATATTGGGAATCAGAAGAAATCATATTAGAAAGCAGCCCAATTCATATCATTCCCCACCAGAGTCTTGTTAAAGAATATCTGATTGAAATAGATAGAAAGTGGCTTGAGTCAAACAAGCCTGATTCACTCCTGTTTATTGCAGAAATTGGCTACCGCAAAAATGAAATTATTTTAAAGAAAAGTATACCGGTTTGGGAAAAACCGGATTTGCAAGTATATTTTGAACCGGACTTTCATTTCATAGCTCCTTTTGGCTCTTTGGATATAGACAGAATTGTATCATCCATGTTCTTGAGAGTGCTGATAAATAAACCGGCCAATTTTTCTGATTCAATAAAACTAAGCCTGACAACTCCGGCAGGTATGTTTGCCGGTTCATATAAATCTGACCACTTTTTGGAAAAAGGTACTACCAGAAAGACAATTCAAATCCCATTTACAATCTCAAACCTTTTTGAAAAAGGTGTCCAGTTACAGACAATTTCATTACATGTCGACGGCAGAACTGTTGCCTTAGATACCGGGTTGGTCAGGATTGCATCGGCAGAAGTTGACCAAAAAATTAAAGTTGGATTTCTTCCTGACAGAAGCGGTATGCTGGAAGATATTCTTCGCATGACCAACACCGGTTTTCAGCCATTGACCAACAGAACTTTGCTCAATTATGACCTGGATGCATATGATGTAATACTCGTAGGCACCGGCTCTCTGACAAGTTATCCCGCATTCAGGGAAATCAAAGGGAGGCTGGAGAGTTACTTAAGAAACGGCGGATCGATTGTCATAATGGGACAAAAAGAGGACTGGATACCCGGTTTACTTCCGGTCGCACTGGCACCATACAAAGAATTTGTAACTAGTTCCGAAATCAAAAATAAAATCAGCGAAGCCATTATATTAAGCAAGCCATATCCAATTTCAGATAAGAACCTTCTATCCGGATTTTACAAAAAGATAGAGGTCAGACCGGCCATAATTTCTCCGGCAGAAATTGTTTATGTAACTGGCTCGGGTGGAGCTCTTTTGTCCGTCTCCCATTTTGGCGAGGGGCAACTAATATATTGCGGATTGCCGCTTCTTGAAATGATTTCAAAGCTGGATATTGATGCCATCCATCTCTTTGCAAATATCCTGAACTATTAGCCAGTTTCTCTGTTTTATCCCCTAAATGCTTTTAATCATAACTATTTAATGATATATTTGAAACAATGAGTAACCCGGATAAATCGTCGGAAGATATCAAAACTGTCTCCAAATACTTTCGCAAATATAAGCGGTATCTCATATTTGGCGGCATAGCAATATTATTCACCAACCTCTTCATTTTATACACACCCTATCTGACAAAAGAGATTTTTGACCTGCTGGAATCAAAAGCTCCCATGAGTGAAATTCTTGAAACGGTGATGCTGATGGTTGTGCTGACGGCAATTGCCGGATTTTTCCGTTTCCTGATGCGCCGGACTATTATATGGATGTCCAGACATATTGAATATGACTTAAGAGGCGATTTAATGGCCCATCTTTTAAAAATGTCACCATCCTTTTACCATGAAAACAGAACCGGTGATATCATGGCCAGAATGACAAATGATTTGGAAGCCGTAAGGCAAATGGTTGGCCCCGGTGTTATGTATATCTCTGATTCACTACTGAAGCTGATAATATCATTTTCGGTCATGTTTTTTCTTTCACCAACGATAACTTTTTATGCCCTCGCGCCTCTTCTGGTGCTCCCCATTGCCGTTAATCTGGTTGCAAACGTGCTCCATGTAAGGTCAATGAAAGTTCAGGAGCACTTCTCATTAATAACCTCAACAACTCAGGAAAACCTTTCGGGAATCAGAGTTATAAAAGCATATAGGCAGGAAGAGAATGAAATTGATAATTTTAATCTGCTCTCAAATAAATATATAAAACTCAACATGGCCCTGGCAAAACTTCATGGTCTGTTTATGCCGATGATGCGTCTCATTGCCTCGTTGTCATATCTCTCTGTCTTTTACTTCGGCGGGCTAAAAGTTATTGACGGTACAATTTCTCTGGGCACGTTGGTTGCATTTTTTGCATATCTTTCGGTTATTCTCTGGCCGGTGATCGCTCTGGGGTGGGTTTTGTCTTTGTATCAGCGAGGCAGGGCATCGCTGATAAGAATTAACAAAATCTTTGCCAGTCAGCCTGATATAAAAGAAAACAAGAAAAATCCACACCGGGAAAAACTGAAAGGCAAAATTGAATTTAGAAACCTGAGTTTCGCATATAACGGATCAAACATACTCGACAATTTAAATCTGACCATTAATCCGGGGGAAACCCTTGGTATTATTGGCTTGACCGGCTCAGGTAAAACTACCATCGTATCTCTTCTGCCAAAATTATTCCCGGTAGCTGACGGTCAATTATTCATTGATGACATTGACATTAACGACTGGGAGACAGCATCGCTGAGGAGCCAGATTGGGTTTACAACTCAGGAGACTTTTCTTTTTTCTAACAGTATAAAAAATAATATTCTCTTTGGCGTTAAATCGGCTGATATATCTGATGAAGAAATTAACTCTGCTGCTGAAATAGCCTCGTTAGACAAAGATGTGGAATCTTTTCCTAATAAGTATGAAACAATTGTTGGTGAAAGAGGAATTACTCTTTCCGGCGGTCAAAAACAGAGAACGGCAATTGCCCGTTCAATTATTATTGATCCGGCGATTTTGATTTTGGATGACGCTACCAGCGCCGTGGATACAGAAACCGAGCATGAAATAAATGAAAGAATCAAACAGGTTCTAAAAAACAGAACCTCAATTATAATTTCGCACAGAATTTCGGCTGTCAAAGATGCTGATATTATTATCAATATTCAGGGTGGAAAAATTCTGGAGCAGGGGGATCATGACAGTTTGATAAAACTTGGCGGCGCCTATGCCTCACTTTACCAGACACAACTTCTTGCTATGGAACTGGAGTCTCTTTAAGATGTCCGAAAAAATGTCAAAGAAAACTTTCCACGACGAAGAAGTGTTGGGGAAAGCATATGATTCTGAAATCATGAAAAGGCTTCTGGCCTTTTTGGCACCCTATAAGCTGGTTGTAATTGTCTCGGTGACGATGCTGATTGCCAATTCATTTTTCCAGATTTATTTGAGCATTTTGACCAAAGATGGTATAGATGACTATATGCTTACCGGAGAGGAGTCCGGGCTTGAGACGGTGGCGTTTAAATATCTTGGGATTATGTTCCTGGTTTTTGTGACCAGTTTTGTGCAGGTTTATGGAACGGCATGGCTGGGACAAAAAGTTCAACATGATATCAGAATGAAACTCTTTGGTCATCTTCAACATCTAAACCTCGGATTTTTTGACAAAAACCCGGTCGGGAGGCTTGTAACCAGAGCAACTAACGATGTCAACACTCTTAATGAATTGTTCTCATCCGGCGTGGTGGCGGTTATTGGGGATATTCTGATGATAACATTTATTGTAGCCGCTTTGTTTTATTTAAACGCCACTTTAGCCTTATATACTTTCATAACTCTGCCAATTTTGATATATGTAACCTTTATTTTCAGGTCCAAAGCAAGAGATAAAGTTGAAAATATTGAAATAAAAAAAATTGCTGGTAAATTCGGCTCAAATTTTTTTAATATTAATGTTTTATATCGTTGTTGTAATATAATTAAATCTTTTGCTTGTTTAGCGACATACAGAGCGGACTTATCTTCTAGATCAATCCTACCAATTCCATTTCTTTTATTCTCATTGGATACTTGATTCACTATTATTTTGAGTTGATCATTTACAAAGAGATTAGAAACTTCACCAAAATCGTCGATTTCAAAAGTCACATATGAATAAA
>JACZYS010000141.1 GCA_022570975.1 Candidatus Zixiibacteriota bacterium
TCTTTTAAGAATTAAATCAAAAAAGTTTGACAAAAAAACAGCCCCCAGAAACTTCTGAGGGCGGTTCAAATATCATAAAGCTAACAAATAGCCTCATTTAATTTCAAGTAAGATTACTTGGTACCGGTTGCTCCACAAACAAGTACCGGACCATTTTTAAAGGTGAACTTTACACGATCGGTAAGGTCTTTAATATTCAAATCAGCATCACCGTTTACGTCCATTTCATCAAAACAAGGGGGTTCCGGTCCACTCTTAAATTGATATTTTACGTGGTCGGTAAGGTCTTTAATATTTAGGGCGCCGTCATGGTTGAAGTCACCGGCAAGGGCACAGCATGAGGCTGGTGGAACAAGCTGCCCTCTTATTTCTCCGGCAGGCAGTGACATTGAATGAATATTTGCGTACAGCTCACCTCTCATAAAGCTGACAACATCAGAGTTACTGAGATACCATATTTCTTTTATATTTGACGATGTTGATGAAAAACCAAATTTAATGGCACCGTCTATACATGGTAATCCCAAATGAAGATGGGCATCCAGTATGGCTGAAACATCATGGTTACCTATCAGAGTCATTTCTTTTCCGCCCGGGCGCAGGTTAACTTCTATTGAACCAGTTGCAGAACTTCCGGTACCGTTACAGGCATCTGCTTGAGCTTCGTCCAATGGAAAATCAAATGAGACGGGGTCCAAATCTATCTGTCCTCTGATTTCTCCGTCGGTAAAAGTGGTGGAGTGAAGATTTATATAAAGGTCTCCAGAAAACAAATTATTCACATTGGCAGGAGTTAATGACCATGTTTCATTAATTGGACTGACTACGCTTGAGAACCCGAATTGTATTGCCCCATCTACTCCCGGAAGACCAAGATGGATGTGTCCAAAGGTTGCACTTGAGACATCATGCTCCACATAGATTGAAAGTTCGTCATAAGTATCATTTATTTCCAGAACTCCAAAACCAACAGCAGAGCTTCCGGTTCCGCCTACAACCTGGGCTTCCGTAATAGGAATAGACCATAAAATATTTTCTCTGGAGATCTGTCCTCTGATATCCCCGGCTGGATTTTCATCTGAATGGAGATTGACATACAAGTCTCCGGAAATGAGATTTAAAATATTTGTTGTGTCCAAAGCCCATGAGTCAACTATCGGGCTTACCGGGCTGAACCCAAATTTGATGGCTCCAGAAACTCCCGGGGCACCCAGATGAAAATGACTATCTAAGATACTGTCTGCAGGTATGTCATGATTGATTTCAAAATCAAAAGAGCTGCCATCTCCCTGAAGGGAAGCCAGCATTGTTCCGGAATGGCAGCTGCCACTACCTGCCCCGGCATTTGCCTGAGCTTCATTTATAGTAATAAGGAAGGGAAGTGGGTCCTGAACAACCTGACCTCTTATTTCACCTCCCGAGAATGCTACAGTATGTATATTGACATAAAAATCTCCTGCAAAGAGATTTGCTACATCCATAGAACCAAGAGCCCAGCTTTGACTTATGGGGCTGATTGCAGATGCAAAGGCAAATGATATTCCGCCATTTACGCCCGGAGCTCCAAGGTGGATATGTGCACCTGTCGGACTTGAGACATCATGATCAACATAAATTGACAGATTTGTTGAGTCTTCGTTTAAGATAAAAAGACCAAATCCGGATGCGGAGCTTCCTGTTCCGGCACCGGCGTTTGCCTGTGACTGATTAATTTCAAAGACAAATACTGTCGGCTCAGGTGGCTTAGGTGCAATATAAATTGTATCTTTCATTGAAAAACTATGAGGTGTACAGTGATATGGAAACGGCCCGGGACCATCTGCTTCTGTAAAAACTCTATCAAATGTGCTGCCAGTGCCTATTATTCCTGAATCCCAAAAGACAGGAGAGGTGCCATCTGCTGTTGTAGAGTGAAACCCTCCAGTCCAATTCCACCTGACGGTATCACCATGACTAATTATTGTTGGGTCAGGTCCAACGGGAGTAAAAGCAAAACTTGATATAGAAATTTCATGTATTGTGGCCTTTGAAATTGGCATAATGAAAAGCAAGGGTATGATTACTAATAAAATAATTCTCAAGAATTTCATTTTAAGCTCCTCAATAATTTATGCGGCAACCCATTTGCCGCAATATCTTGGTACTGTTTTAGTTTCTGTAAAATTGGCGGTTTACTTTGTCATCTTTAGTGAGGTATGACCTAATCACACTTTATATTATAATAGAATAACCGGGTTTTGAAAGAAAAAGTTCCGAAAATATTTCAAAGAAATCTCTTCCGTAACCTAAAAAACCGATAAATCATTGAGTAATAGAGTGTTCAGGAGTCGTCTTGATGTCTCTAAAACGAGAATTAAATTATTATACAGGTACCGCCAAGATATTTGTCTTCAATTAAAGCTGTTTTCCAGCCTGCTTCGGCTAAATCAACGGCAAGTGGTTTTCCGCCCTGTCCGGCACCAATAATAATTGCTTTATATTGTTTCTGATGGTTCATATGCGTCCTCTTTTATTCTGTTAACAAATTACCCGGTTTATAGACTTTCCAAATTGAATCAACAAAATAACGTTTTGAATCAAAGAGATGTTTCTCTACTAAGAAACCAGTTTCGCTTGCGAGCCGTTCTATGTCCGGAACAAGATACTTGTATGAATATTCGGTGTGGATAGGCTCCCACGGCTCAAAAGAAAAAGAGCGGCCTATTTTTTCAATATATACTTCCTGTTTCTCAAGTGAGACCAGATAGCTTTTTATTCCGCCGGCAAAGAGGTCATAGGTGGAAAAATATCGGAATTTGTTCAAGTCAAACTCTCCCCCAAGTTCTTCATTTATCCTGAGTAAAAGATTTAGATTAAACTGAGCGGTTACTCCCTCAGAATCATTGTAAGCGGAAAGCAGCAGCTCAATATCTTTTTTCAGATCAAATCCGATAAGGACTTTATCTCCGTTATTCAAAGAATTCCACAGGTTTCTCAAAAACACTCTTGACTCTCCATGGGTAAAGTTACCAATGCTGGAACCTAAGAACATGACAAAATTTCTGCTCTTGTAGCGATTGTTGAGCCATTTTAAACCGTTATAATAATCAGAAACCAGTCCGCAAACTTCAAGTTCAGGATTTGTTTTACCCAGTTCGGTTACCAGCTCATCCATGGAACCTTCGGAGATATCAATCGGCACATAGCGAAATTTCAGACCGCTTGAAAGCATATGGTCAACCAGGAATTTGGTCTTTCTTCCAAACCCAGCTCCCAGTTCTACCAGATTAAACTCCCGGTCTTCCATTGTCTCTTCAATCTCAGCAACTTTTGACTGGAGGATTTCAATTTCTGAATTGGTTAGATAATATTCTTTGAGAAAGGAAATTTTTCTAAAAAGTTCGCTCCCTCTGGCATTATAAAAATATTTGGAGGAGAGTGATTTTTTACTTTCTGACAGCCCTACTAAAACATGCAGGGCAAAAGCATGTATTTCGTTGAAGTTTTCTTTGGTGTCCAGCTGGTTTACAATTTGATAATTAGATGCCATATTTGTTCTGTCACTAAACTGTTCAATCACCGGCCAAACGGAAACCGCTGAATTGCCATCTTTTTTCAGGTTGAAAGAAATTCCTGTAGGTAGTTCTGAAGTGATTTAAGGGAGTGGCGCATGATCCTCCTCTTAAAACTTTCTGATTATTCATGAACTTGCCGTTATATTCTCCCAGAGCACCTTTCTGCTGATGGTATCCGGGATAAGGTAAAAATGCAGACGAAGTCCACTCCCATACATCTCCAAACATTTGGAATATTTCATTTTCGCCGACAGAATCAGCCGAAAGAGGAACCGGATGATAATTATTATTATCCATAAAGTTTCCAGAAACAGCCTTTTTGCTCTGTATTAATGCGGCAAACTCCCATTCAGATTCGGTCGGCATTCTTTTGTCTCTCCAGCGCGCAAAAGCAGCAGCTTCATAGTAACTGACGTGGCAAAGAGGCTCGGCCGGATTCAATACTTTAAGACCGGACAGAGTGACAATATGCCACTTCCCTTCAATTTTTAACCAGTAAAGAGGGTGCTCCCACTTAACTTCTTTGAGCAACGCCCAGGCATCGGAGAGCCAGAGGGGGGCGGCCTGATACCCGCCATCGTCCATGAACTCCTGAAATTCACCGCAGGTTACCAGTCGGTTTGAGAGTTTGAACGGGTTGACAAAAGTCTTATGACGGGGTCGCTCACAGTCATATGCAAAACCGTCAGAGTCTGCACCCATCTCCATCATACCGCCTTCAAATTCAAGATACTTTTTTTCCGGGACAGAGCTTTTCTGGTCACCGGGGAAAACAGTTTTATTGTAAGATGGATAAAGTGGGTTTGAAGCAAAGAGATGCTTGAGATCGGTCAGCATAAGCTCTTGATGCTGCTGTTCATGATTTATGCCAAGGATAACCAGCTCAGAAAACGCACCCCAGTTTTTTTCACTTAATTCTTCGAAAAGGTTTTCCATTTTTTCATCGATAATTTTTCTGTACTCAATAACTTCGTTAACCGTTGGACGAGAGAGAGTCCCTCTTTTGAACCGGTCTATTCTTTTTCCGAGAGTTTCATAATATGAGTTGTTGATGAAATAAAAAATCTCGCTGTATGGTTTGTAGTTATCTATAAACTGCTCCAATAGCAGTTTTTCAAAAAACCAGGTAGTGTGACCGATATTCCATTTGACCGGGGATACATCTTCCATTGACTGGACAACATAATCTTCAATCTCAAGCGGATCACACAGAAAATCTGTCTGTTTTCTAACCTGCCTGTAGTTCTCAAGCAATTGCAGGCGCTCTTTTGGAATTGAAACTGCTGTTTCCTGCATCTTATTATTCTCCGGGGATTTTATTGGTTATTGATTTATTGAACTGAACTTCTATAAAATTCATATTTCCTATATAGTTTATAGCAATCTAATGTCAATAACTAATCTAAGCCCAACAATGTTCCTGTTCTTACAATATTTTTATCTGATTTTTTTCATCAATATATTTGCAGCCCTTGATACCGATACACCTTTTAAATCAACAGAATTATTTGCCTCTCGCATTATCTTATCAGATATTTTTCCATCGAGATTCCTCAATAACTCAACCAACTCTCTATTATCAGAGGCAGAAGGAGAGATTAAGATAACGGCATCATACGGCGGAAAAATATTCTTGGGGTCATCCAGCAAAATTAATTCATAATCAATAATTCTTCCATCGGTTGAATAAGCGGGTATAACATCAACTTTGTTTTCGTTAACGGCTGAGTACATGAGAGCCGGGTCAAATGTTCTCTGGCTTTGAAACTTCAAGTTATATTCTCTTTTGATATCTTCCCATTCCGGACGGTTAATAAAATCATAATCACTGCCCAAAACCATTTTTGCCGACTGGCCTGATAAATCTGATATGGATTCAATTTTGAGCCTTTTTGCATTTTCCTTTTTCATTGCCAGAGCGTACTTGTTTTCGAAACCTAAAGAGCCCAGAGCCAGAATGCCATGTTCATTTTTTAGCCACTCTCTCATTTTTTCCAATACAACCTGGCGAGTTCCGCTGGTTTTCTTTTTCATATAATTTGTCCAGACGGTACCGGAGTAATCAATATAACAATGAATCTGATTTTCTTTTAAGGCTTCAAACAAAATGGTTGAACCCATGCCCGGTTTCAACTCGGCATCATATCCGGCGTCATTGAAATAACCTGCTAAGACTTCGCCCAGAATATACTGCTCTGTAAAAAGTTTTGAGCCGATTATAACTTTTGGTTTTTCATTTGCAAAGGACTTGCTTATAATGGGTGCTAAACCTAAAGCAAAAATAACTATGATGGCCGTAAGTGAGGTCAACAAAAGTGGCTTACTTTTATTGACTATTGCTGTTTCAATAATTTTAATTAATTGGTCTAATGAAATTGCCAGCAGCGCTGCGGCAACGCATCCGAACATAACGGCGGTGTAGTTTTGGGTGTGGAGACCGCTAAAAATATAATTGCCCAGCGAAGTTGCACCAACGGGAGTGGATAATGTGGCCGTTCCCACCACCCATACGGCCGAGGTTCTGATTCCGGCAACAATCACCGGTAAAGCCAGAGGAAGCTCAACTTTAAAGAGCCGCTGCTTATAACTCATGCCGATTCCTAAGGCCGCCTCTTTTAATGCCGGGTCAACATTGGCTATGCCGGTTATGGTGTTGCGAAGAATTGGAAGCATGGAGTAAAGCACAAGAGCAATAAGGGCCGGAACAAAACCAATCATACTCAGCAGTGGAACCATTAAAGCCAAAAGAGCAATCCCCGGGATAGTTTGCATCACCGATGCAAAGGCCAGAGTAACCCACTGCAGTTTTTTTGACTGAAGTATTGATAAAGCCAATGGAAAACTGATAGAAATGCCAATTAAAAGAGCACTGATTGTTAAAAGAAGATGCCCGCCCAAATAGTCCGGAAGGTAAGAAAACTGTTGAGATATCTGCTCGGAGATTATCATTAGCTCTTATCTCCACCCAACAGATTTGAAATCTGCTCAGATTGTTTTTTGGGCATTGACATTAATTCTTCAACATAAGGAGTGGATTTATTCTTGAGTAATTGTGAAGGGGTGTTGAGTGCTACAATTTCCCCCTCTTTCATAACCGCAATTCTGTCGGCCAGAAAAAGAGCCTCGTTTATGTCATGGGTCACCATGACGACGGTGGTGTTTAATCTCTTTTGGAGCTGTTTAAATTCCAGCTGGAGAGAGTGCCTGGTTATAGGGTCCAAAGCACCAAATGGTTCGTCCATCAAGAGCAGCTCCGGTCTTGCCGCAA
>JACZYS010000004.1 GCA_022570975.1 Candidatus Zixiibacteriota bacterium
ACCGTTTCAGGTAATTAATAAGTTTACTGATCGGTGTCTGATTTATTTCTTCAAGATATTTTGTTGCGTAATCATACTCCCATTTAGAAGGTTGGCTATGCTCTTTTGCCAATGCCAAATAATGTTTAGCCTTCTCTTTTTCCCCTAACCTTAAGTATGCCATTCCTGCATAATAATATGCCTGAGATTTATAGTTTCTGTGAAGAAATTCTTCCTCTATCAATTTGAACGTATCCAGAATTGCTTGATAGTCGTACTTTTCATAATGGATCCGCAATAGAGTCATGTAGTAATCTTGGTGAAAAGAGTCATACAGCAATTCAATATTTATTTTGGTTAAGTAATTCGCTGCCTTTTCGATTTCATTCATATGAATATAAGCTCTACCGATTTCGAAGTTAATCAAGTTGAGTTTGGCATTATTCTCATTAACTGATTCAGTTTTATTTAACTCGCTTACAGCTTTATGAAATTCGGACAACCCATCCTCATTTTGGCTCAGGAATATAAGACACCTCCCCTTATGCAATCTAAAACTAAACCTTGAGGTCGCCCAATCTTGGTTGGTATAAGAATCGAAGTATTTTTCACCTATATTAAAATACTTTAATGCTTCTTTGTATCGGCCGATTAACAAGAGTGATGTTGCTAAATTCTTGAGGATATGTATTAGATTAAGTCCATGTTCATCTTCTGAACTCAAGTCCCAAGCCAATTTCAAATGATGAGTGGCTTGATCATATTGCTTCAAGAATCTATAGCATGAACCCATCCACTGATGGATTTCTGTCTCTTCTACGACATCTAAATGATGTTCTAACAAGTGAGTTAGAATTTTTAGTGATTTTACTTGTTTAGAGTCACTTTCTAATTCAATAGCTTCTTCAAGTAGTGCTTCAGCTTGCTCTTGGGTATGTTCCCAACAGGGCATAATAATGCTTTTTCCTTTCCTCTTTTAAAGATAATGCAATCCCAATGTTGGAGTAAAGCACTTTTACTTATATCTGGTTTTCCACACTTAAAACCCTTGGCTGAACAGGTTTTGGAGGAGGTACTTGATTTTGTTTCTTTTCCTCTTTTTTCTTTTCTTCTTTCTTCTTTTCATCCTTCTTGTACTGAGTATCAAGTGATTTCTTTTCTTTTTCTCTCTTATCCAGCTCATTTTTTTCTGGAGAACCTAAGATTATTGCACGGGTGCCCATCCGTTTGCGGTGGGTTTCTTGTTACCTACTTACAAGGTCGCTCAAAAACAAATATTGATATTGTCAGTTTATTTTATAATGCACTACTAAAACAATTTGGGGAAATTTGGACAATTAACGCTAATTGCTTTGTTTTAACAGCAAAAGCTTCTTCGTATATTCCTCAAATTTCTTTTTATTTCCTCTTAACTTATAAATATTTGCGAGAGAACGAATAGTCATTATATCTTTAGAATCTCTTTCATATGCTTGAAGATATGACTTTTCGGCTTTATCAAGATCTCCAAGTTTTTCATATGAATAACCTACGTGTCGGAATATGAGTTTGCTGTATGGGTTTAATCCCAACGCAGTTTCCAATATTTCCCTGGCATCATCGAATTTATTTATCTGATTATAACTCTTGCCGAGATTGAAATATGCAGCTGCAAAAGCTGGGTTTATTTTAATTGCTTGCTTCAGCAGGCTTATTGCTTGCACGAATTTGTTCTGATTCATCAAGTTTGATGCCTGTTCGTTTAGTTGATATTCACGATAATTTTTGTTCCAAAATACTCTGAGGGAGTCGACGATATCAGTATGTCCGTTGTTTTTTGCGTAAGTGTTTACAATTGGTATATAATTCATACTCTTCCTTACGTCGACTTCGAAATATGATTGAACCTGATCAAGTGCTGCTTCCGGATTAACATTAATGTATAGTCTAGGTGTGAGAACAAGCCATCCAAGTATTGTTGAAAGCATCAAAACCTGGCGATAGCATTTTATCTTATCTTTGGATGAAATGATAAACAAAATTAGAAGCGTGGATATTGGAATGCCAACTGCTGCAAAGAGATCCCAGTCTCTGGGCATTCCTAGTTTCGGGTCAAACAAGAATAAGAGAAGAAATGCTTCTATTGACAGTAAGACTAAAAAAACAAATGAATTGTCTTCGAACAATTTCTTCGTAACGTTTTTGATAAAAAGGTATAAGAGCAAAGGGAGGGCGGGGAGGAGAATCAGGGACTGATTGGCAATGTCTAATAAATGTTTTGTTGAAAATATGGTGTAGCCATCTAAGACAAACCTGTTGCCTGCGTATGGAACTATCGCTAATTGGAAGTACAAGTAGTTGTTATAGGCATAAATAAATCCAACAATACCTAGAAATATTAAGCCAAATAAAGAATATTTGAATGTCCTTTTCATTAATAATTCTGATACAGAGAGTTTTGTTGTTTTAATTAACCATAAGAGAACAAGCGGTGGAAAAAGAATAATTCCGAAGATGTGAAAAAACGGTGATATCAATGCTAAAACAGTAGGGTATATAATATTGAGTTTATTCTTTAGATTGAGAAACCCCGTGACTATAAAAGCAAAGATGATTGCATTAAAAAGAGAATAGTTTTCTACATAACCAAAAAAGAGGAGCATCTGACCGCAAGAAAGTAATGCTATTATCAGAATTACTCTATCTGTTAATTTCTTAGAAAGATTTTTGGCCAGGAAAGTCGAAATTATGACAAATAATATGCCTGAGAAATATGAGATAGATTGGATAGCCATTAATGCTCTATCAATTAGCTTCGTAGGGATGAGAGAATATACAAATCGATTTATCTCGACCGCTCCCAGATTACTGAATTTGGTGAATCTGTTTTCGGTTTCGATTCCACTAAGTGTTTCGTATCCATCGCCCAGGAAGTGAGTGGTAGAACGGAAAAAATAAAAGAGTAAGACAAAACTAACAAGGATAATTCCGGAAATCAAATAGAACTTCTTGTCGCTGGGTGCGTCATCAGTTTCCCCGCCAATTTTCTTGAGAGTTAGACCGGTAATAATTGGTGCGACAATTCCAATAGTCAGCAGAAAGTATTTTAGTGTACTTGGAATAAATGCCCAATGATTGTATCCCCAAACTCTGGAGTCAGGGAAAAACGATGCCACAAAAATAGCCGAAAGAATGGCGTAGTAAATTAAATATATCTTTGAAAGGTTCTTGTCGGTTCCGCTTAACAAATTCATTTTCTACCAAAAATCCTGATATCTTTTGATTATTATCATATTCAATAATTGTGTCGCAATCAAACTACCGCAAACCAAATCGGATTCCCGTGGGCGGCAGATGCCCTCGTCTGACCCATTATCAACGATAATGGCGGAGAGGCAGGGATTCTCCGTGGTGTGATTTTGCAAGGCTCTGACTGGTAGCAAGATACGAGATAAGATGTTGAAATATATAGTTTTAGGTTCTTTATGTTTTTTGGTCGTTTTACAAGGATTTTGATAGTTTTTGAATCCAAGTTGGCAGAAATTTGGCAGAAATAAAGTGGACTAGTATAAGTATTATTAGTGTTGAAGTCATTTTTAGTTAAGAGTCTGACCAATTAATAATAATCATCGAATCTACTATTTTGCTTTATTCAGGAAAAGTAGATGAGATTTATTTGATTAATTTAAATGGCGGAGAGGCAGGGATTCTCCGTGTGGCTTTTTTGCTAACTTCAATCACTTCAACAATATAGGGCAAAATGAGTATGTTGTAAACACTTGAGTAGATACAAGTAGGAGCAAGTAGAGCCAAGTAGATGCAACTTACTCGAAATAGATTGTTAGAAAATTGTTAGAAAAGAATCGGTCTTTATTTCTATAGTTCTAGAATTTGCTGAAACAGGGAGAAAAAAAAGGGAGATTGTTGATTTGTTATTATATCTGAAAGGTCACTTTAAGAGCATCATTTTATTACTAGAAGAATTTTGATTTGTTACCAATCTATAAATGTAAATTCCACTGGGGAGTTGCTTGCTATTGTTGTCCTTTCCATCCCAACTAACAACATGATTCCCTGCCGACAATATTCCACTAATTAAAATTCTAACTTTTTGCCCATTGACATTAAAAATTTCTAATTTGGTTACAGATGATCTTGGTAAAGAAAACTCGATTTTTGTTTCAGGATTAAAAGGATTGGGATAATTCTGTGAAAGTGTAAACTGCTCTGGTAAATCCTTTTCAACTTCATCATCTATCCCAACAGATATTCCTTTGTCATAAGCGGTTTGTGCAAAAAGTGCAGCAGAAAATATTTCCGCTGAATCTGTTCCAGCTAGTAAAGCAAATGCTATAGATTGTGATTCATCTGGCAGAAGATCTATTGGACCTGAGGAGAGAACTTGATTAAGATCGTCGTAAACGTTTTTGTACAAGTTTGCTGTTGAAAATCCTGTATAAAGGGCAAGATATTTCTCAGATTCGGTAAATCCATCGCCATCGGTTGGATAATCAACCTCAACTATTGTTTGGGTTAAAGCAGCTCTTGGCGATCCTCCGAGAAGTTTTATTCCTCTATAATTTCGAAGATCAACTCCGTTATTGTAAGCAGTCCAAAGAAACGCTCCTGAAGAATCATAACCTCCCGCATTGGAGTTATAGGTTACTATATCCCAGTCCAAGTATATACCAACGAATATACTGTTAACTGAAAATGAATTCACATTTGTTACATCATACACTAGAATGATGTAGTTGTCGTTTGGGCTGTTTGCAAAAGCATATGAATTCTGTTCTACTTTTAGTCCAATTGGATTCTCAGCTCGAGAGTCATCAAAAATTGAATAGGAATCTTGATCAGATGTTATACCCGGTTGCAGCAAAGAAATATTACCACCGTTTGATACTGCAAAATCACCGTCTGGTTCACCAACAGGATTCCTGACCCCATCTGAAACTTGTGTTGGACCTATTCCAATCATAAGGCCACCCTCGTAAAGGTCGTTAAATCCAGAGTTAAACTTGAACCCAACTCCACCAGCAGGAAATTCGCCCCCATCAGCCATCCCAAATGTACCAAAATTACTAATACTGAATTCAATATTGTTTACGTTGTGAGTTGCGAATGACCTTTCTCTCTTGTTGCCTACCTGAATATAGAGCCTTGCTGAATTTGAATAACTACCACCATCTGAAATCATTATATCAGCCGTTAAGACTGAGCCGTTCCTGGCTGAGGGATCAATTGCAATTCTAAGTGAGTCTCCAGACCTGAGAGTATCTCCTTCTCCAATAACTCCATAGAAAGCCGTACCATTCAAAACATTCAACAATGGATCAGATGCTGTGACAGTCAGTGAGATATTGGAAGCAGTTGCGCCTCTATTTAGCAATTTTATAGTTCCAATTGCAGTATTTCCTGAATTGAGCGGTTGATAATCAAAGGAATGGACCACTACATTTGGCAATGAATTGTCAACTGACAGCGCATTCAAGGCCCCCATACAGTCAATTACACCCCAACCATAGTTATTATCTGGTAAACTCAATCCATAAGTTTGAGTCGAAGTCAGAATTGCCGTTTTTATTTCATCAACTGTTGCGTTTGGATTCTTTTCTCTCAATAATGCCACTAATCCTGAAACGTGAGGAGCAGCAAAAGATGTCCCATCCAACTCCACATATCCACCTCCTAATTCTGTTGTAATGACATACTTGCCCGGTGCAGTAACGTTCGGCTTTATGGCACCGTTGCAGTCAGATGGACCGCGTGATGAAATTGATGCCACCTGTGGCACAGAAAAAGAATCAACTGCACCTACCGCAAAACAGTCAATAGAATCCAAGGCACGGTTGGCAGGATTAACAATATTTGTTCCACCAGCGCCCGAATTGCCTGCTGCAAAGATATTAACAATACCCAGTGCTTCTATGTTATCCATTAGCGAATAAAAAATGTCCTGACAATCAATTCCAGAAACTCCCCAGCTATGGTTGATGACATCTGGTAAATCCGAAATAGTATTGAAATCCCCATCAGGATTTGCCGCCCATTCAAGACCGTCTATCAGTGATGCACCGGGAATGTTTAGTACTCCTGCAGCAATCCATTGAGCATTGATTGCCACTCCAATTGTATCACCTGTTAAATCATCTCGACCAACAATTATTCCCGTTGTCCTTGTTCCGTGAAAAGGGGTGTTTCCTGTTGGAATGCCGTGAGGATAATTCAATTTATAGGCCGGATCAAACCACGCCGCCGATGAATCACCATCTCTCCCTTTCCAACTATTAACTAGCGCTGGATGACTTGCATCGACTCCACCATCAATCGAACAAACAATTCTTCCTGCTCCGGTAAATCCCGCTTTCCAAGCAGAATCAGCTTTGATAGCTCTCAGATTTGTTCCAACTGTTGAAGAGATTGCATCAGTAAAATTACTGAGTTTCTTCCTCTTGTTTTTTATGCCTACCGACGTGATTTTGGGAACCGAATATATTATTTCAATATCGTCTCTCTTTAACAAACTCCTTAAGGCATTGATTCTAATCTCTGCTTCAACTATATTTACCAACCAGTGAGAGTTATATGACTTTACATTGTCTTGCTTTTTCAACAGATCTAAAGCCGATAGTAATTCATGTTGAGCACTCAAGTGGTTAAGTTCTAACTTGTCTGCAGTTGCTTTGTAGCGAACCGCTCTGTCAACTGGTAGTGCTTTTGCAATTCGCTTGAGTTCTGTGGAAGACTGAACTTCAGGAAGCTTAATCCATACAGAGACAAATTCATTGTTACTTATCTTTGAAATTTTATCTGTCAATTCACCAGACAACTTACCTGCGCTGAGATTTGCAGATATAAGTAAGACTATGAGAAATAATACGTTGGCAACTTTATTTTTCATTTATTCGCTATTTGGTTAGAGCCAATAAAACTAGCTATTCCCAAGGGTTGAATTTGCCCATGTTGGGGCGGATGCCTTCGTCTGGGGTGTTTGGTGCCGAACCGCCTTTGAAAAAGTAATTTACCAAATATGTTAAATCAGCAATATTACCATTACTGGAATCTGCATTGAAATCCAAAATATTACGCGGCCAATAAACATCATCACCACCTTTGAACATATATCTCACCATTGATGTCAGATCAGCGATATTGCCAGATAAGTCAGCATTAATATCTCCTGGCGTAAATCTCCCCACTTGATCATATGGCATTAGCTGTGCTCTTATACGGTGTTCAGGTGCAAAGTCTCTCCAAATAAACACCGCCTGACCAGCGTCGTTGATATCACAATCAAAATGGAGCCCATGAATACCTGCAATACCGGGGATATTATTGATCCTCATATTATGGCCAACTAAATTTCCAGTTGGATCAACCTTTTGTGCAAATACATCCAATTTTTGAGATGCCCCGTTATCAGGGTGAAGTCGTGCATCTGACCAGAAAACCAATACATTACCCAGTGAATCACAGGCGAGAGTTGGATGGATAACTTGTTGCAATAAGAGCCATGTGGTATCGGCATCATTTACCCTGACAGGGTCATACTTTGGTGTGCCATCTGCATTAAATCCTCGAACCCAGATATGGTTGCGAACCCAATAGAACGAGTTTAGCTGACTTTCGAACCAGACTATATAGAAATCTCCATCCGGTTCCATCATCATATCTAGTCTATGAACATTCTCAGTTGCACAATTGGCCGTATCCATGTAGCCGGCCGAACAGTCGGCCATCATGGCATCAGTTCGTGGAGTGCCGTCGGCGTTAAAAACTGCATAAAATACATGGGAATACGGTGAACCGTAGTCACTGGCATTCCAGGCTACGGCAAAGGAATTGTCATCGGCAAGTCCAATTGCTGGTTCACTGAAGATATCATATTTACCTTCATAATTAGGAACTCCCAGAAGGGGATGAGGTAGAAACATTGCATTTATAACCGAAGACATGCTATCAATATCTTGATAATATAATCTTATAAGGACTGAATCTTTGGTTACCAGATTTTGATGGGGATATACTTCACAGACCATTGCAATAACATTGTTATTATTTATTGCTCCGTAGGGACGGTTAGAAATATAAGGTAAATATTCTGGCTCGCATAGCATACATACTGGATCTTCAGCATGTGGCGCTCCATTCTCATCAAATAAATATGCGAAAATCCTAGAGAATAATTCCAGAGTGACAGTATCTTTTTCCGCTTTTGTTGATATCAACACTTTTCCAATATCGTTGCAATAGATAGGTAGAGAAGCAACACTTTCCCAGATCGAATCAGAGATTGTATCCGGGAGAAAAACTGTTACCGGCTGGAGCTGGTTACCAAATTTGTCAAATCTATTGAATTGCTGAAAACTAAATCCTTGACCTAACGTAACGTAATCAATTTCATATAGATTTCCTGCGGCATCAATGGCAACAGAAGGCCAAACTGATCTATCTGGGTAACCAAGGGTAGTATCATAGCACATAAAATCATCACGAGTTACAAGTGAATCTGCGTTGGCAACTTGAATATAACATATTATCAATGACAATATTATTGAAAAAATTATCTGCTTGACTCTTGTTTTTCTCATCTAATTAGATTCCCTTAATCTTATAGAGTATAGAGAGCTTTTGCTCTCTATACTCCAATATATCGGTTTTTTTTAAATACGCAAAGCCTATTTTAACATCACCATTTTCTTGGAATCCTCAAATCCATCAGCTTTCAGGCGATAAAAATAGACTCCGGAAGCCACTTGACTGCCAGATTCATTCTTTCCATCCCAAACAACTTCATGATTTCCGGCAGTTATCTGCCCATCATGGAGAGTTCTAACCACCTGTCCCAAGATATTGATCACTGAGAGTTCAATCTCTGAGACCTTGGGAATTGAGAAGCTGATAGTGGTTGATGGGTTAAACGGATTTGGGTAGTTGTTATGCAAAGAATAAGTTTCCGGAATCAACTCTTCTTTGTTAAGAGTTTTGTAGTAACCGCGGGATTTGAAAAAATATTTTATCTTCTTGCCCTTAATTACTGAATACTCAGGTATCTTAAACGATAACTGAATCTTTTCACCCGGCTGTATCGTTGCCATATTGCCATCTTCATACGATAATCCGGCAACAAGTTTACCGGCAACACTATGCACTGCTTCACTTGGTGTAATTCGGTGTTCAGTGAAATCTGTTCCCTGACCAACAAATAAGGCCTGGTAATCTGCCTTATATGATACTTTCCAGCTAATTTTGGCATTAAATGTTTCACCAAGCTCAATATCAGTTAAATCAGCATACCAGCGAGTGTTTTCGCTTTGGTATTCTCTTGAAGGTATTGAACCAAGATAATACCAGTTTCCGTTAATGTCCTGAATCTCAGCAATAATGCTTTCACCCTCTCCACCGGTGTTTTCAAAAGTTATTGTTTTTTTCTGTGGTCCGCCTCCCGGACCAAGGGCAAAACCGTTCATGACAGTTTCAGAATACTCTCCAGATGCCGGATTTGGGAATGAGAGAATCATGTAGCCCGGCCAGTCAACATCCATCCAATACCCATCTTCTTTACCAATATACTCCATTAAATCTCTACCCCATGAATCAGTTGCAGAAAGTGGTGCAATTGCTTTAGTATAAGTGAATACCTTTCCTTCATTCGATATACCTACTTTTGTGTTTTCATCATATATCACCATCACCAATTCTACTTCGTCAAGAAATGTGATTTCATTTTCCAATTCTCTTATTTCAAAATGGAAATATCCATCATCTTCTATCAGCCTGTTTGAAAGAGGATAGAAGTCGTTTTTAATTTCAGGATTCAAATTACCCTGTGAATGAGTGAGGATTGTGTTTTCAAGCACATATCCGGACCCATACCAACTGTAAAGTGTTGGGCATCCTCCTCCTCCTCCTGCAACTCTAACAGTAAACTCACCTCTAATAAGAGAAAGAGCACCATATCCGTTACCCATTGCGTCAAGCGAGTTAATTATTAGGGTATCGTTAGTATGTTTAATAACAACTCTGTTGAAAGCTTTGTGCATTGAGTCTGGCTCTACCTCTATAAATTTGTAGACATCAGTCCCAACTACGTCTGCATCTACGACTAGAAAGCCAACATTATCAAAAACTAAGTTACCGAGTGAAAACTCTGGCGTTATAGTTACTGATTCAAGTGAACTCGATTCAGCTGCTATTAAAGTATCAGTGGACTTAGATCTAGACCATCTTAGTGTCCCACCTTCATAAGAAAATTCTGTTGAAATGCTTTTGGGATCGGTATGTGTTATAACGCTTGAATCAACAGCAAAGCCGGCGTTGATTTCACTAGTTACAACGTCTGTATATAACGGTGCATTGTTCTTCATAGAAAAGTAATAGCTGTAGTTCTCAGTAGCCACAACCACAACCACAGTATCAAGTTTCCACCAGGCGCGCTCTTCCACGGTTTTTAGGTAGCCATATGCACCTGCATTGTCATTAGTATCAGCATAATTGGTGCAACCTGTAAAGATGTAGTCATCTTTGATCCTTACTTTGTAATTTGCGTCGGGATCTGCAGTTACATCAACATCAAAGTCTATATGCAGGAAGTCCGCCGGAAAAGTGGTAGGTGCAGCTGGACCACCTGAGCTTAATGATACGTCAATTGTTGTATCAGTAATGTTCGAAATAGTTGGAGTACCAGAATAATCAGTCGTCGTGAAACTATTGTAGTCCAGTTCAGAATCAAACGCCACCGTAAATTCATAACTGTCCTCGTGCTTGAAGTTCAGACTATCCAGCACCAAAGTTGCGGTTGCAGTCCCACCTACATAAGTAGAATCCATAATCCCAGTGGTGGTCAGCTTTACTGCTGGTTCTTCGTAATACCTATATCCAGAGGTGAGAGTAGGATAATAATCTGTACTTCCTCCTGAAGTTGTATTGTAGCGATTTATGAAAGCTCCGCTTGAATCTTTGAATTCCAAATGAACGCTATCTGTATAACCCAGACATTGAGTCAAATAGATATTTATAGTAAATATATCTATATTATCAAATTCATCTGGAGTTGATGGAATCATCTTGATTTTGAGATACTTCCCAGACGGATCACCGTAGATAATTGAATCAAGTGTTGAAGCAGTATCTGTATATAACCAATCAATTTCATATTCTAATGCAGTGTGTCCTGTAGCATTGATTTTTAGATATATGAATAGTTCACTAACATCTGTATGAGCATCAGAATTGAAAGTGAATGTATGTGAAGATTGTTCAAGGAATTCACCTCCAAATTGAATTTCGTCGCTGGTCATAAGATATTCACATGAGCCACAGGCATCTAAAGCCATGCTCTGGTCATATCCTTTCTGCGCATTAACATTCACCGATGTAAGAACTAGTAAAAGAATTGACGTCAAAATAAGTCTTTTAAACATTTTTCCTCCCATGTTAAAATTGTCGTTTAGATTCTGTTTTTCAAAAAAATTAAAGAAAGAAATCTCCATCGCACCTCCTCATTCGAAAAGATATTTATGTCTATTGCAATGTCATGAACCGGGAGATACGAAATTCTCCACAACCCATCATAGTTAATATATGAGCAGGGGTGACAGTTTCTGGCAGTGGGATTGAAAATAATTGAAAAAAAGTGAAGAAATTTAGGTGATTGAGATTTTCCGCAACCAAGACCATTAATAATTGACTTTTACGTAATTTATCTTCTAGCCACTGCCAAATTCTGGCAGTGGACTTCCAGTTTTTTTCATTTTCAGTTAGTAAATTTGTGATTTTTGGGTATATTTCTATGTATAACAGGAATTAGGACCGAATTATGAAATCAAATTATTACAGTTTCGAAAAAATTATATCAAAAAATCTATTTTGTGAGTCTTGGTTAGCAGTTGACAAGGAATCAGGCGAGAATGTCTTCGTAAAGATTCCACTTTCAACATCTGAAAGAGCCGATGTAAGAATAGAAGAAATTCTATACAATTCCTTTCAGAATCAGAAAGTTATTGGAAATGGAAGAATAGTAACTGCAAGGCGAAAAACCAAAGAGAGCAAGAGACTTCAAATAGAATATCCATATCTGAGTGAAGAAATCTATATTCCATTGTCAAGCGAAAAATTTTGGAGTAATCTTGAAAGCATTTTACCTCAAATGGCAGTACTGCTTGATTACTTGCACTTGTACGGACTTGTTCACTGTGATATTAAGTTGAATAATTTCCTGGTTAAATCTACAGCAAATGGACCTCAATTGTATCTGAATGACTTAGATTTTTTAACAAAAGATAAATCAATTCCAAGGGGGATGATATTTGGAACAAGAGACCATATTCCTCCAGAAATAGATTCAAATGAAATTGTATTATGTTCGTCAGATAATTACTCCATAGGAGCAATGTTAAAGAAATGCTTATCAGAGTTGAATAGAGAATTAGATAAATCCGTTCCCGAACAGACACAATTCTCGATAAATGAACTCGCAAATCTCTTATCGAATAAAGATCCATACAATAGACCAAGAATCCTCATGGATGCGTTGGTGGATGCAAGTATTATCGATGAAGAGTCCAGATCAAATTATAATAGGGCAGTTATTGCAATGAAACTCTTGTCATCTTTTAAGTTTTTTCTTAGAAATGGTGATAGCAATACTAATGAGTTAATGCAACATTTCTTTGATAAAAACAATATAATGGGAATTTCTGATGAACTAAAAAATGACTTTCAGTTATCATTGAATTCGAATAGATCTGCTACTATTAGAGTGTTCAAGAAGTTTTTCAAGATCGCATCTATTGCTAGGCATGGAGATTACTGGCATTTTGAATGCAAAGATTCTGATATGTATTCTATCTTGGTTGAACTGGATAAAATCAAAAACACAAATGTCTTGCAGTTTCAGGATTCTTGCGACTTAAGAGAATTACAATATATCATCAAGATAGTTGACAACTCAATTGTTGATGGAAACTACGAAAAGGCATACCATCTCAGTATCCATTTATTGGGAGCTTTTGAGAATCAAAATCTATCAAAGAGTGCTTCTCTTTATGAAAACATCCTAATCAAACTTGTGTCTCTTTCGAGAGATTTGAACAGAAATGGAGAGTTGAGAAAATTTCTACTCAAACTTTACACTTTGAGAAAGAGGCATGGAAATAGGGACATAAATTTATTATATGAATACAATACTCAGTTGTTATTGATTAGTTTTTTCATTAGAGCAAAGCGAATCATAAAAATAGGAAAATTAATTTCAGAAAAACGTTCAGATCAAATTTCGCTAAGTAAATTCTTGGTGCAAGAGGCCTGGGTCAAGATTCACGAAGAGCATTACGAGGAAGCAAGGATTGTATTAAATAATTGTCAAACAATGGTTAATAGAATAGATGATAGAACACTTCTAATTGGAATTTATTATTCTTTAGGAATATTGGATTGGAGAAGAGGTAAGATAGAATCTTCAACTGATAATTTGTTGAGAGCATTTAATATAGCAGAAGAAGAAGACCATCTTTCAAAATCAGAATCAGTATCATTATTGACTGGGTTAATAATGCTATTAATAAATCAAATGGAAATAAATAAAGCAATAGAGATTGGAAAATCGGCAGTATTAGAAATCTCTGAAACCAGAGACAAGTCAAAGCTATCAAGAATTTATATACTTATGGCAACCGCATATAGTTTGATTCCCAATGAAGCAAAAGCGAGGTATTGGATTCAAAAAGCTTATCCTTACTTAAGAGTTAGATATAACAGACCACTTATAATCTATTACTATTTAATTCTTGGAATGATTGAAATAGATAGTTTCCATCTTAATAAAGCAAAGATTATCTTGTGCAATGCTTTAGAGCTTGCAGCTCCTAAAGAAAATGATGTTAATACTTGCGCAATTTACCAACAGCTTGCAAAAATTTCCTTTTACGAAGGGAAGAAACTAGATTTTGAAAAATATTTACAACATGCAAGACAAATTAGCAAATCCATAAAAGATAAAGTTTCATATTTTGAAATTGAAAGTATGTCAGCATTATTTGATTTTTATTACTCTCAAGAAGCTTGTCTAGAAAATGTTGAATTATCTTTTATTAAGCTTGTCAGCAATAGCGCTCATAATTATTCTTCAATTCTCCTCTTCCATATTTTACTAAACTCGACTTCCAAGAACGATAGAGAATTAATTGAAAAAATGTCAAACAAGAAAGTTACGATCTCTTTGAATTCAAATATTAGGCTGTTTAAGATGATAAGCTTAGTTCAGAAGTCAAATGAAAAGGATATTTCAAGAATTGACCTGAAGTTAAATTTCCTTAAGGAGGCTTACAAAGTATCGAATGAATCTGGAAATAGATTCAATTCTCTACTCCTTTCACAAAAAATCGCACAGTTGTATCTGAAAAAAGGGGAAACAAGACAAGCAAGAAAATACTTGGAAAATGCAAAGAAGATTGCTGGGTTTATTGGGAATAGTTTTTTCTTAGACAAAATTGAGAAAAATATAGAGGAAATTAAATTGACAAATAGAGCAGTAGGACAGGAGCTTGAAGGATACAAACGTATTGGAAAAATTCTTGGTGATATTGATAATTATGACAAATCTATCAAAGAAGTCATAAAATTTGCAGTTTCTGCTACTGGAGCAGAAAGAGGTGTTTTGTTCCTAAAGAACATGCATGAAGATAAATTACGGATGGAAGCCTATGTAAATTGTGACGAAGAGAGCATTGAGGATATCATCGATTTTAGCACCAACTTACCTAATAGCGTTCTAATAAATAATGAAACGCTTACAATTGAGGATGCTACAAAAGACAAAAGGACAAGGGATTACAAGAGTATTATCCAGAACAATATTCTATCGGTACAATGTACTCCGATTTATTATGATGAGGGTCTATTGGGAGTGATATATTTGGATAACCACACAATTCCTGCATTATTCGAAGAAAAAGATTTGGAGTATATCAAATCAATGTCAAATATTATTGCTATAATGATTATGGTTTTACGGGGACAAAAGGACCTTAAATATATAAACAAGCAACTTTCGGAAGACTACAACAAAGCTAAAGGATCTATTGGATTCATATCAGAAAATAAGATTGTATTAGACATGTTCAAAATGATTTCAAAATTTGCTAAAACAAACGTTCCAATCTTAATAATTGGAGAAAGTGGCACTGGGAAAGAAATTATTTCCAACATGATACATGAACTTAGCGATAGAAAAGGTAAACCATTCTTGAAACTTAACTGTGCAGCATTGCCAGCAAACCTTATTGAAAGTGAACTCTTTGGAGTTGCTAAGAAAGTAGCTACAGGTGTTGATGCAAGGGAGGGGAAATTTAAAGCAGCAGACGGAGGCACCCTCTTATTAGATGAGATAGGTGACATGCCTATGGAAATTCAGGCCAAAGTGTTAAGAGTTTTAGAATATCAAGAATTTCAACCTGTTGGAAGTAATATTACTGTATACACCGATGTCAGATTTATTTATGCAACCAACAAAGATTTGAAAGAATTAATTAGGTTAGGGAAATTTCGAGAAGATTTGTATAGTAGAATACACTCAATAGATATTAAGATCCCTCCTTTAAGAGAGCGAGTTGATGACATCTTATTGCTACTTGATAAATACATAAAATTTTACTCAAATATTAAACCTGCTCCTAGATTCTCCAATGATGCGATAGAATGTTTAATGAACTATCATTGGCCAAGTAATGTGAGAGAACTAAAAAACTTCGTTGAAAGATGTTGTATATTATATCCTGGAGATGAAATAAGTAAAGGGATGCTTCCTGAGGAATTTCAATCTCAAGAAATTAATGATAGAGATTTGAACAAAAAAATAATTTCAAGTGAAATATCGAAATATAGGCTGGCATTAAATAGATTTGCTGGAAATGAATCTAAGTCGGCGAAATATTTGAACATACCGCTATCAACTTTTAGAAGAAGACTTAAAAAATATAATTTAGATAAAAAGTAACAGCCCTCAAATTTTACCACATCATTATTTTCTTGCCAAAGTTGGTTAAGCTAAGTCATTAGCTATCAACAATAGAATTCATTCTTTGAATTCTTCGGTTAAATAATTGGCAAATCTTAATTAACGACAAAGAGCCAAAAGTCTCTATGTCTTTGTACCCAATTCACTTATCAACATATTCCTGCGCTTAAAAATCTCGGCACCTTTTTTGAATAGCCTCTTAAAGTCAACTAGAGGATCAACATTTATTCAAGGAGGTAGCCGTGATGAGAAGGATGCTAATCTTATCAGTATCATTTTGCATTGTGCTCTCACTGATAGTTGGATCAGTTCTTGTTCCAACTGATTTACATGCGGGACAGGGTGGTGGACTTCCCCCTCCGCCAGATACAACCGGAACTGACAGTTATATAGGTGGTGGGGATGCTGAAAAAATACAATTTGAAGAACCAACAAGTGAAGAACTTTCACTTACCGACTTGCTTCTTTTGTATTTCGATTTAATTCTTTAAACATTGGGGGCAATTAAACTGCCCCCTTTTTTATTGAGGTCATTATGAATCCTTCTGAAAAAATATTATTGCTAATTAACTTGCTTAATTCAAAATCTGATGTAAGCCTACATGAAATAATGGAGAAATGTAAAATTGCTAAAAGAACTGCCTATAGATATCTTAACTCACTTTCGGAGTATAACATTCCTGTTTACTTTGATAAGGATGTCCTGGGCTACCGACTGACAAGGAAATCATCAATTCACAATTCTAGTTTGTCTGAAAAAGACTATCTACTTGCCATAATCTGCTTAAAAATGGTAGAATGTAATGTGAGCATAGACTATAGAAATTCAATCAAGAATGTTATACTAAAACTTTTAATTAATAATACATTGAATATTGAACATGCATTAGAATTGATTGAACAAGAATTTGATCCTGCAAATCTAAAGACACATGACTTTTCTGAACTTATGTCTTCAGTCTTGATTGTGTCGGCTATTTCTTCTAAGAGAAAAATTCGTTTATACAAGTATACATCAGAAGACAAGAATGTTACGGATATAATTCTCAGCCCAACATTGAACTTTGAAAATCAATGGAGGGTAAGCGAAAATAAAGCAAATCATGAATTTTCTGTACAACTTAAAGATATCAAGAAGGTAGAAGTTCTGCCATAAGTAAAATTGAAGGGAAAAAAGAAAGTAAAATTGAGAACAAGTATGTTAGATTAATCCAGTTGATATTTAATCTTGAAATTAATATTGAAAAGATTTGTATAGCAACCAATCTTAACTAAATGACAAGTTTTATTATTCTCATCTTTCTTAAGTCGCGCAGAAACTTCAAGTTTACCTGTATAATCAGGTCTTTCAACTTTGAATTCTAATTCATCTATTTTCGTTATCCTCCTTTTAAATCTTTGAATTTATTTTTCAGAGCGTCTTGGATTTTTCAGGATAGATATCATTTTCAAGAAAATTTGCCCAGAACGCCATCTACAACAATTTTGCTGGCTTTTCAGATTTTGAAAAGGAAATTCTTACTTAACCTGAAAAATAGTGATCAGTGACAAATAGATTTGAGTCTATAGAAGTAAAGAAATGTATATTATTAGCCATGCATTGAAAAAAGGTTGATGGAGAACTTGAAATTCAAGTAAAATTTATGAATATAGTAAGAATTTTGGAGAATCATAGTAAACTTGAGTCTATCATCTTTATGGCTATGCAAATGATTAGGAAAGAAGGTATTGACATTCTTAGCTTATTTTCGATATTATAGTAATACCAAAAAGACCCCCCTCTGTCTCATCCTAGAGACAGCCCTGCGTTGGGCAGGATTATTTAATTAGTCCTGCCCTATTTTTTTCAATCAAATACTAAAGTCAATATACTCTAACCACTGCCAAATACTGGCAGTGAATGATGAAGAAAAATGAAATATTTTATTTTCTACTGCCATATTCTGGCAGTGAGTTGTTTATATTTCAATCTATACTACATTGAGGTCAATTTATTAAGTAAAATTGTTTGGTTTACAAACCCCGCAAGCATGGTTTTTGGTCCCATATATTTAGTTTGGTATTTGTGTTTGGGTTCTTTCTCAGTGCTCTAACAACAGTCATTTACCACTCGGTATTTAAAGAATCAAGACGTGTGAGTATATCTGCTAATGCCGTTCAATTGAATTCAGAGTTTCAATTAATTCAAGGACGCATTCTCTTTCAAGCAGAACCTGTTTATAACGTAACCGTTATAGTAGATTTGGTTGACTCCCTAAGTCACAAAAGCCCCCTTAGTAGTACAGTAACAAACAAATCGGGAGAATTTCTACTTGATTCGATACCAACCACGATCGGAAATAGAAAAGTTACAGAAATCGAGATAAATGCTAAGGGCAATTTGGTTGTTAAGGGAGACTCAATTACTGTTTCAGGAACGGAAACAATCACTATAAGTGGTAAAGGTTCACAAGAGATTGTTAAAATTTCTATTTGGGTAATTGTAATTCTTCCGGCAATATTTCTATTAAGTTTCATCGTCCCGTTTCTTACCTTATCACCGCGCTGGAAGTATGGGTTCTCGATTAGTTTAGCAATTATATTGACTCTATCAATGATTATCGCAATATCAGGAGGTATAAGTAATATCAATAAGAATTACTCATCTGATACTGAGAAAGTGATTTCTCTTGGATACGCATCATTATTTCATGGAACTTACGTTGAAGGAGTTCCATCAGAATGGCTGTTTTCAATAACCTCCCTACAATTAGATACAAAATCAGATAATTCGGGGAATGTTACAGTAAAAGGGTTCGGAGTGCCACTTTGGGTCCTGTTAATTGCCGTAGTTGGCGCTGGACTATTAACTGTATCTATAATAGTATCTGAAATAAAGGATCGCCCAAAATTCCATCTGATTGAAAAAAATGTACCTGATGATGAGGAATTTAAAGAATTTAGGGCTAGACTAGAACGAATCGTTCGACATCAATTCTACATTCTCTTTTCCCCTATAGGTGCAATCTTTGTTTATCAGATGCTAGTTACTGCCGATGCGGCATACAACTCTACTACAGTAGCGTTAGCGGCATTCGGAGCAGGAGCATCTTTAAATGTAATACTGGACTACGCAATAACATCTTACCGATGAAGATTGATAGCTCTACAAACATCACTGCCGGTTTAAAGAAAGGTCTGGAACTATTAACTTCTTTAGATAATGATAAGGAAGCCATTCATTATCTCCGTCCAGTTGTTTTACTATTTACAGACGGTGGACATAACACTGGATGCTTTCCCTATAAGACAGCAGATAAAATCAAAGAGATTGCTGATTTGGTAACCGTGGCATTCGGTCAAGATGCTGACACAAAGCTTCTCAAGAAATTGGCTTCAACTGAACAGCATTTCTACAGATGTGACAGCGGTAAAGATCTTAGACAATTCATGGCTTCTGTCGGGAAAACCATGACAATGACTTATGCCGACAACCAGAACACCACTGATCAATTAACTCAATTACAATAAAGGATAATTGCTATGTTATATTCAAATAATCAAGAACAGCTTATTTATAGATATCAGCCCGCACCTATTCGTTGCTCGGAAGATTTGCTTAGTGAATTGATAGAATTCTCACAAATCTCGACTGATATCGTTCATGAACCATTTCGAGATGAATCGAATTGGAATATGGGTTTATCTACAACAACAGGTAATGTAAGAGATGACAATCAAGATTATGGTTTATGTTTTAACATTGGAAAATATCAAGTCATGATTGTTGCTGATGGAATGGGTGGCCCGCCTTATGGAAAGAGGGCATCTTATAGTGTTGTAAAAGCCAGTGCATTTTCAATCATGAAAGATCTTGGGAAACGATATAAAATCTTCAAACCAGTATTGAGGGATGTTGTAAAGCAAGCTGTTAGAACTGCTTCAATGGCTTTATCAGCAAAAGCAGATAAGGTAGATAGCTACAAAAAAGGCTTAAGAACAACTCTTATTGTCATAATCGCTGATAAACATGAATATGTTTATGGATATATTGGAGACGGCAGCATAATTCTATTTCAAGGTAATTCATTTATTCACTTACTTAATCCCCATAAAGCAAATATGTATATTCCTAACCTATTGACAGCATCTTTAGGTCCCACAATACATGGTGAAATGGTACTCGGTTCACATGAGAGAAAACCAAATGATTTCTTAATTACCGGAACAGATGGGATATTTGATAGACTTGAAGCAAATCCTGAAGATTTCCCTCAAGGAACTAACAATTTCTTATCTCTTCTTATGAACAGTGTACTTGAGTCAGACGGTAATCTAAAGGAATTATCAAAACAGACAATAAATGAACTTGCAGATTTTCAAGACGAACAAGGTTATATTTGTAATGACAATCTCACCCTTGGTTTACTTGGAAACTATAAAAAGCCAGAAGTAACTTGTCAAAAAGTATAGGTGGAGTGATGTCAATACTTCATTCAAAAATTAAAACAAAGTCTGGCAATAAGCTTCTAATCGAAAGAGAATTATCTTTCGGCGGTCAAGGAAGAGTCTATCTTGCACATAAAATAAAAACCAGTAAAGCTGTTGTTGTAAAGATATTCAATAATAAATTCAATAGGAAAATTCTTCTTGAAAGAATTGAGTTTCTAATTTCAATTCAGGAAAAGAATTCATTTGAGGGGATTGAATTACCTTTTGATCTGATAGAAACTAAAGATTTGATAGGTCATTGTACTGCCTATATCGATTCAATCTCTTTGGAAGACTATTTAATGAATTCAACAAGTTCGATTACAGAGAGATTGGAAACTGCCTTGTCAATAGCCAAGCAATTTAAACATCTTCATGGGTTAGGCATTGCTCATGGAGACATCAGAGCCCAGAATTTTCTTATTCAAACAGAAAAAAGGAATTTGAATGTTCATTGCATTGATATAGATAATTTTAATCATGCCTCTGCTCCTGAACCGAATATGGTAGGTGAAGCTCTTTACTTGTCACCTGAGCAAAGGGATAAGCTCAGTAATGATACGTATTATCCTCCAACGATTGAAACTGATCTTTATCAACTTGGTATTTTGTTTCATGAAATAGTGCTACTTCTTCATCCTGCTCATGGCAATGACAATACTCAAGAAGAGCTTGAAAACGCTATGAGTGGTGTATGGAAACTCGATCCAACAGTTTCAAAGGAAACAAAGAACATCTCAATATCCATTCTCAATAATCAATTATGTAATCTCTTCAGGTTGGCACTGGTCCAATGTCCCAAAAAACGAACAACAACTGATAATTGGATTAAAGCATTTCAAAATGCAATAGAGAGAATATATCATTGTCCAAAATGTAACACACCTACAATTGTTGATAGTTCAAAGATATTTTGTCCTCAAGGCCATCTGTTTGAACTACTCAGTTTAGCAAATGCAAAAACTAACAAGAAATTGTGTCTAAATGGTAAGTCATTTTTTATTGGCAGGGCTCAGTTTAATGATGATATCAGAATTAGCAACAAGCAATTGCTCATAAGCAGAATCGGTCCTGAACTTTGGGTTGAACATATTGGAACTAATCCGACTAAGTACAAGCAAAATGGAGTATGGCTTGATTTACCAAAGTACAAAAAGATTAAACTATGCAAGAATGATTTTATAAAAATAATGAAACATGAGTTAAAAATAATTTGATATAGCCATGCCTAAAAACCTTCTCACACCTCAAGAATTAGCCGATGAACTTGGAGTCAAAATCTCTACAGTTTATCATTGGTCTCACATCGGGTATATCCCTATTGTGAAGCTAGGAAACCTTTTGAGATTTCGGAGAAGCTCAGTTGAAAAGTGGATAGAGAAAAAGGAGAAGAAAGGGGGGCGGAGAGCAGTAGAGATTTTATGAGATTGCTCAGAACTCTAACTTCTCAACTGCATCTGCAAGATGATCAGGTGCCAAATGAGCGTAAATCATCGTTGTTTGAATATCAGAATGTCCCATTAGATTCTTTACCGTTGGTAAATCAACGCCTTTCATTACCAAGTGGGATGCAAAGGTATGACGAAGAGAATGGATCTTTGTAACATCAGAAAATCCGCACCTCTTCGTAATTGTCATAAATCTCTCACGAAGTTTTAACTTTAATTTTTCACCATTCTTACCTGGGAATACAAACATCGAACCATTTGATTTTGATTTCAATTCTTTAAGTAAATCTCTAATCTCTTCATTCATTGGAATTGTTCGCTCACCGGTTTTGGGGTTCCAAAATTCTTTAGAAACTATATGTATTTTCTTTTGCTTAAGATCTATATCATTCCAAGTCAGATGGATTAACTCTCCCAATCTCATGCCAGTATTCAAAAAAGTAAAGAAGATTGGATACAAATACTCTCCACAGTTTTGTAAAAGTAAATCCACTTCTTCTTCGGTTAGGAAACGAGGTTTCTTGGCATCAGTTACTTTTAATTTTTGGACACTCTTAGTAGGGTTTTCTTTCAGGTAATTACACTTTATAGCATAGTTAAATATGGTTCCGAGAGAAACTAATTCCATATTTACCGTATTAGTTTTGGCAAACTCTCTGTGGTTGAGTGGAGTTGTGCGCCGAAAAATCTTAAAATCTTCAAAGAGTTCAGAATGTAAATCAGACAGATCAACGATATCTTTCTTACCTTCTAAAAAGAATAGGAAATTATCAACAATAGCCCTATATCTTTTGAATGTAGATGGAGCATGATTTACTGATGAGTATTTGTTAAATATTTTGAGAAATTCTCTAATAGTTATTTGATTTGGTTCAAATTTATATTCCCCTTTTGAAATTTTCACTTCAATATCTTTTAGCTGAAGGAGCGCCACTTTTTTTGATTTACCAACTTTCTTACGATACCTTTTTCCCTTAAAAGTGTAGTCAAGAAACCAAGTTGATTTCCCGTTTTTTGTTCTATAACTATAAATTCTGGCCATATAAAAATTCCTTACTTGGCAGATATTAGGCAGAAACACTTTCAATGAGAATATAGAGAAATGGTAAGTTATTGTCAACTAGTTAGATGGAATATGTGATGTTATTTATGGCGGAGAGGCAGGGATTCGAACCCTGGATAGGGGTTACCTATACACGCTTTCCAGGCGTGCGCCTTCAACCACTCGGCCACCTCTCCGGATATAAATAATGTCAGAGGAATATAAATTGACCCGGATTAGAAATCAAAGGCTTTTGTATGGAAACTTTGGGTTATACCTAAAACAAAAAACAGAAACGAAATTTTCTTGAGCTAACTGATTAATTTGCATAGGAAAGAGCCATTTTATGATTGGCTGGCAACCAAAGAAGTGAACTAGTTTGATTCGGTGTAAGGTGAGATTACAACGTGGTTTATGTCTAAAGTCATCTCACAGCGACCTTCTTCATCAAGAAACTCTTTATATACATTTCCAAACGAGGCTTTGACCCCGGGGTAAATCATATTTGTAACTATAATTGATTTTTTTTCTTTTTCTTTTTCTTTCTTTTCTTCTTCTTCTAAAAGCAATTTTCTATGAGCTTCCAGCCGTTCCAGATTACCGGGGAGAGTTTCGTTAAAGGCTTCCAGTTTCTTAAGAGTTTCTTCCTGAGATTCCGGGAGGCGGTTTTCCATTTGAAGTTTATACATACCCAGAAGTGCTTTTTTTATTTTTTCACCATCTTCATTGAGCCGTTTTATCTCTTGATTAACTTTTGTAATTTCTTGTTCACTTGGAGTCTCTGTAATAATAGTGACATGGGTGGTTATGCCGGCATCTGAACCAAGAAAGGCTGTCTTGACTTCATTTTGGGCGATGATATGTCCACCCACAATTTTGCCAACCTTGCTCCTGAGTTCAACTTTATTGCCTGCCTTAATCTGACAGTTAATCATTTCATCTCCGGCAAAAATTGATCCCCCTGCGGTAATATGCTGACTTTCTGCAAATTTGAATGTTATATCACCATCGGCAAAAACTTTTCCATTCCCCTCGCCAATCAGTCCACCCTTGATAAAGATGTTACCTTTTACTTTGATATTGCTGTTTTCAACATTGCCGTTGACTTCAAGGTCACCATCTATTTCTAATGAGAAACCTGCTTTAATATTCCCGGAGATTCTTACCGAACCTTTAGTATTGATATTACCAACGTTAAAATCAAGGTCTCCATTGATAGGGGTAATGTCGTTGACCCATACTTTATCATTAAGTATAACAATGGCGCCGCTTGCGGTAGCAATTAATTTTGCACCGTCTTCTGAGATTTTGGTGTTTTTTCCATTCTTAAATGGGATGTCTCTTCCAACGGTACCCAAAACTTCTTCGCCTAATATATTTTTACCAGGTTCCCCGGCTGTGGGAGGAGTTTTTACAACAAGGACGTCACCTTCGGCAGCGTTTTGAATGAAGTTAATAGCTCTGTAGTCGATTTTACCTTGATCATCTTCTACCGGCTTCATTGACTTTTCAGTTTCAAAATTATATTCAAAAGTGGAAGGATGACCTTTTTCAGGCACTGTTCCGTCTGCTATTTTAATTGGCTGATCATATTTCTTTTCATTAATGCTTGACCTTATCAGATCTTCGTTGATTCCAAAAACCACACCGGCAGCATTTAATGAACTTATAATCGAATCTACCGATGGTGGAGCTTCCCCCGATGGTGGTTGCTGGATTACTACGGAAGCCGCCATTTTATCTTTTGCGAGAATAACTTTTACGTTTTTATCTGTCGACGACTCTGTTGTTGTTGGTGTTCCGGACATTGGCTATTTCCTTTTAGGAACTACTTTCTGCAAGTGCGTTTCTGACCGAAAGGATTCTCCAGTATACTTTCTCAATAATCATAACTATTTCCTGTGACTTAAACGGCTTGCAGATGTATTCATCTGCTCCCAAAAGCAATGAATCTTTTATCGAGTAGATATCGCCATATGAAGTCATGATTATTACACCTATTGTAGGATGAACCTCCCTGATCTGTTTCAACAGTTCAAACCCACTCAGATTGGGCATATTCATATCCGATAATACAATATCAACGCTGTTGGTTTTTAAGATTTCAAGCGCTTCTGATCCGTCGCGGGCTGAAGAAACATGATAACCTTCTTTATTGAGTATTCTTTTAAGTAGGTCTCTGATTGCTTCATCATCATCTACTACTAAGATTGTTTTTTGCCTGTCAAGATTTTCCATCTCAATTATTCTTACCCTCTTTTATCAATCACAAAGAACAGAGCTTATTTCAGTCAAAAGCCCAATTAAGTCTACCGGTTTATAAATTACCTTGTTCGCTCCCATGAATCCGGCCTCATTGACCAGTTTTTCTGTTGCGTTGCCGGTTATAATAAAAACAGGTACACCGGGGAGTTTTTCTTTCATCTTTGGAATTAAGTCAAGCCCCGAGACCTCCGGCATAATTATGTCAACTGTAATAAGGTCAAAATGATCTGTATTGATTTTTTCCAGTGCCTGGGTTCCGTCTGAAGCAACTTCTATCTTAAGAGCCTGAGATATTTCACACATCTCTTTAAAAGCTTGCTGAACAGGAAGTTCATCATCTATTATAAGCAGCTTGAACGGCTTACCCCTGCGCTGGGCGGTGATGTTTAATTTCTCAAGAACTTCTACAGGCATCTGACACCTTTTTGTTTTTTATCTATGTTGTTCAGAAACAAATATTACTCGCTTATCTATCGTACACGACAATAGGTGCCAGTACTTTTGGGTTCAATATCTGAACATATTCCTATTAGTTATATCGTCAGAATACGGGATGAGTTTATGCTGATTTGTTATTGTATTATAACGGAATGTCAGCATATGACAATTCTAACCGGATTTATTATTGCTGTCAATTGTCAATTTTGCCTTGATTATATAACATTGTTCAAGAACATGGTTCAGTTTTATTTCAATATGGTCTTTCAATTCCCGGCCGGATTGTATTTCATAGACCATTTTTTCATTATTACTTGCCGCTTGTAAGATGTGTGAAATCTCCTGAGCCGCCTTGATGGTGCCATTAACCAAGCGGATAAACTCCGGCTCAAGATTTAAAAGTGTTTCAGATTCATTTTTTACCCTGGCCAGATGAATGGCCAGATTTAAGGCCAGCATTTTGACCTCCTCATTTAGCTCATCGACCTGATTATGAAGCTCAATGAGATTATTTCTTTTTAAATCTTTTTCCAATTTATAATCTGTTTTCTGAGTTGTTATCTTCCGTTTGTCACAGCTTTTATCCGCTTTGTTAGATGCCTGGTCAGTTTTTTTTCTAATTCCTTAAAGAACTTAACTTTTTTTGAGGCGGCTATGTTTAAATCCGGGTCATTTATGTCGTTATTTAAAGTAGTATGGATTACGGAAGGACCGTTTTGTTCAATTTGAAACGGCTCAGATGTTAATGATTTACCTCTTTTGATATCAATAATTCTCAATTCGCCGACAATAATACCAACAGATTGATATTTGTGGACCAGAAAAGGAAAGCTGAACGTTTCTTTCTTTTCAATTTCATGGCTTTCAATTTCTACCAGGACAACATATCTGGCTCCCAGCTCCGCTCCCCAGTTGTAGAGGCTGTCAAAATTAAGATAATCACCTGGGAATGAAGGTAATGAGCTTGAATTCTCATCATGCATCATCACTTCAATATTCTTGTTTCTGCTGATAACTCTGCGCAGGTTTTCATCAACTGTGGACTTGAACCATATTTCTTCCGGGGTGATAACTTTTACAACCATTTTTTGTCGTGAAGCGGCAGTAATCGAAACAGCGATGGACAAAATTAATAAGAGTATGAATGATTTGTTCATGATGATACTCCTTGACGGTTTTCTGAGTTAGCATGATTACTGAGGAGACTCTTTATCGCATCTTTAAAATGTGAGAACCGGTCACCCATCAAATCAAGTTCGATCTGAGAAAGATCATCAACTAAATCATCCTTTCCGGCAAGCTCTATTCCGACGATGGAGATATCATCTTCTTCGTCCACTCTCTTAACTCTTCCAAGAATATTTTTTATTTCACTGATGTCTTTTACTTTAAGAGTCATAAAGATAATGTCCCCTTCGGAGATTTCATCTTTCGTTTCAATCAGCAGCCCGCCTTCTGAGAAGTTTAATAGCGAGCCGTTTAATGCGGTTTGGTCATCCTCCTCATGGAACTTCCCGGAGGCGTCTTTTAGAAAGTAAATTTTAATCGGCGTAGAGAATTCAATCCTTACAAACTCTCTTTGGTTTTCTTCTGTAATCTGTAGTGACCGACTTGCACTACCCGATTTTGATTCTGATATCTGGTTGTTTTTGTTTTTCATATTGGTCTCCTATTTCTTTTTTTGCGTCCTTGCAATTAGTTTTGCGTTAACTAAGTCTCTTGTCAGCTTATCATACTTGAATAATTCTTCCGGCAGAGATGAAAAGAATGATTCCGAAAAGTGTTTTTGTTTATCTTCATTGAGGATAAACTCCATGCCAATACTGCTCTTGTTATTATGGTTACGGAAATTATATTTGATTTGGGCAACAAGGATTTCTGGGATCAGATATTCTTGCAGGTTTGAATTTACAATTAAGTAAGAGTTAGAATTCAAGAGGTTTCTGATAGTCAGCATCAGACCGCCGCTTGAGATATCAACAGTATCACTCTTAAACCATTTGAAGTTCACAATTTCTTCAGTTGAAAAATTCCTCTTTGGCAATATTGCAACCTCTACTTTGGAAGATATATTGAAGCGAGGAAATCTTCTTCTGTTGAGGGGAGTAATTCGGTTTCTTAGTATAAGCAGACGTTTACTGAAGGAAAAAGTACAGGTAGCATCGACAGCAAATCTCTGCTCTTTATAATAAAACAGAACTTTGACTTCATTGTCATAATTGAAGTATGAATAATCATCATCCATTTTTCTGTTATCTAGAGTAATTTTATTGCCCGAAACACGGAGCACCTTAAACTGCTGTGATTTGTTTTCATTTCGGGCAAGTAAGACCGTCACTTTATGACCGAGCAGCGCATTTAAGTCAATTAATTCCAGGTCAAAAGGCTTGTAAGGGTTCAATATTTCAGTTAGAAAGTCTACCATAATTTTTGGCTTTCAGAAGTTAAGTATTCATTGAGCTTTCTTGCTTGCTGCCAGATTTAGTTTTCCTTGTTCAATAGCCAGTTCCAAAATTTTTCTGGCTAAAGCGGTTCTTGACTGGTCATGGCGGTTCTTATAAACAAATTCCTGTCCGTACTTAATGGTGATGTTGAAATACTGCTTGGCACCATCATAATCACTAATTCTTCTGGAGAGCTCGGCAATTAAGTATGTTGCTTGAATTTGCTGGTTGCCGGCGGAGATGCTCTTGCTGTCTTCCATAGCTTCTTTGTAATGGTAGACTGCTTTTTCCAACGCTTCATGTTCATTGGTCACAATTCCGCTCCAGTCATCTTTTAAGTGACTCAAAAATTCAGCGAAAGAGCCAAAATTCTGGAAGTTTGACTTTCCGTCTTCGGAAAATCCGCCAAGGGCGGTCTCTTTGTAGTCAGTAATCAGAGACTCCAGGTTTTGTAACTTTAGAGTCATTCCTTCATATGGGGTGAGCAGTTCTTCAATTACATTTTCAAATTTCTCCTTATATGGAATTAACTCAGCTTTAAGCTCGCTTGATATTTCATCAGTTACAAAGTGTGAACTTATGTGGGCGCCAAATTTATTTACCTCTTCATTGAAAGGAAAGATTTTTGATGTTAGCGAATTGAATTTCATTGATAGCTCATTGACCAGTCCTCTAATAAACTGGTTGGTGGGGTTTTCTCCGTGGCTCATGTATCTGAATACCCAGGCTACTCTCAAATAAAATCTTCC
>JACZYS010000142.1:0-5993 GCA_022570975.1 Candidatus Zixiibacteriota bacterium
CCAACTTTGGATCAAAGAGAAATGCTGCTCCACAAGTAGCCGAAACAAAAAGAGCCAGGAAAGTAGTCTCTTCGCTTTTTATTGGATTACGCTCCTTCATATTACTTAGATATACCACAGCTAATGGTAACGCCGGACAAAGCAATAAGAGTAGGTTGATGTAATCAGAAGTGTGATTTATTGAGAAAAGTGTATAATTACCAACTGTAAATCTATCAGCAAAAAGAGGAATAATTGAAAAGCGAAAGAAGTAATAAGAATAATAACAATACATGAAAATTGGTACAATTATGACTAGTGCAATAATTGTCAGAATATATTTCTTCGAGGCACTAATCGGTTTTTTTCGTTTCCAAAAAGAAGATTTAATCAAGAATAAGAATATTGATGCTGGAATTAAAACGACGCCAAGAATATGAAAAAATATTGCAATGAGATTTAGCGGAATCACCAACCATAATTTCATTTTGTCATTTAAGATAAGTAATCCTGAGATTCCATATATTACAACAGAAGAAATGAAAAGCGAGTAATATTCAACATAACCATAGTACAAGAGCGTAAATCCACCTGAAGCCAATCCCAAAATAAAAATTATTTTTTTAATAGTTGTTTCAAACAACTTAGCCGACAAAATCCCGGCAATTATTAGAGTAAAAACTCCTGAAAAAATTGAAATTAATTGAAAACTAAGTAAGGCTTTATTGTCAGCGAATCCGGAGATAATATTTCTTGTCCATATATGAACAATCATTTCACCGATTTCTGTGTCTTTTAACAATACTCTATTTGAATCAAGAAGCGAAATTGCTTGATAACCATCCCCAAGAAAATAAGTCTCAACTCTTAAGAAATAAAACAGAAATACAAATATTAAGATAATTGTTGAGATGATAATAACATCTTTCATCTTATATCTACTCCTTGAATCAATTGTAGATGAGGAAACTAAGAATCGTGTTAAGTAGGGCCTGAATAAAAAGGGAATGAACAAAGAAGAAAAGAAGAACATAATTCTTAGCCATTTAGGTAAGAATGCCCAAAAATCAAATCCCCACACTCTGATTTCGGGAAAATATGAGCATAGAAAATATAGACCTATCATAATTGAATACATGCTCGCAATCTTAAAATCAAGAGATCGGTACTTCGTTTGGATATTTTCCAGGTTAGAAAATGGTTTCATCACTTAGAAGATAGGGTAGTAAATATTTTAGAGCAAATAAATCTGAATAAAGTTAATCATGCAAACTCTAAGAAGAGAGATTGAAACGCTTCATAATTCTAAATTTGGCACAAAAAAAGGCTGCTTGATTAAGCAGCCCTTTTATTTCTAATACTTTTAAAAATTCAAAAGTAAGTCTCTGTTTTAAGATTCGTCTTCAGAATGACCTACTTTGGCCAACTCACTTTCTTGATCATTTTTTTCTTCAAATTCTTCTAATCCGTGCAATCGATTGATACCGTCAAAAGCCGCTGTCTTATAACATTCAGCCAGAGTTGGGTAATTGAAAATGTTTTCAATAAAATATTCAATCTTTCCCCCAAGAGCCATCACCGCTTGTCCGATATGGACCATCATACTTGCACCTTCACCAATAATGTGAACCCCCAAAATATCATGCGTCTCCAGATGGAAAATAATTTTTAAGAGACCCAGATCATCACCGATAATTTGTCCCCTGGCAATCTCTTTATATGACGCTTTCCCAATTTCATAAGGCACTCCGGACTCGGTCAGCTCTTCTTCTGTCTTTCCGACATAGGAGATTTCGGGAATAGTGTAGATTCCATAGGGGAAAAATTCGGTCATTGTTTTTGAATTTCTCTTTTTGCCAAAAGCGTTATAAGCGGCAATTCTCCCCTGCTCCATTGAAGTGGAGGCCAGACTTGGGAAACCAATGACATCACCGACCGCGTAAATATCCGGACATGTGGTCTGAAAGAATTCATTTACGGAAATACGGCCTCTTTCATCAGCAACCAATCCGGCAACTTCCAGATTCAATGAGTCTGTGTTTCCGGTTCGGCCAATCGAATACAGGGTAGCGTCGGCCACAATTTTCTTTCCGCTTGATAAATTTATTTTCACTTGGTCGCCGTTGCCGTTTTTTTGAAGCTCCACTCCGCTTACTTCTTCGCCAAGACGAAGGGTTACCCTTTCCTGTCTGAGATGATAAGCAAGGGTATCAGCAATTTCATGATCAATAAACGGTAAAAGTGATGATCTTTTATCTATCAAGGTAATCCTGACACCGAGGGCGGCAAAAATTGACGCATATTCACAGCCAATTACGCCGGCACCCACTACTGCAAGTGTCTTGGGAATATCTTTCATCTGCATTATGTCATCGCTGGTAAATACGTCCTGGCCATCGAAGGGAATGGCATCGCTTTTGGTGGCTGTTGTTCCGGTGGCTATTATGATCTTTTTGGCATGAATCTTTCTTCCTCCGCTGCCATCGACATAATCAGCCATAATCGTATGGGAATCCAAAAACCAACAGTTGGCATTGATTAAATCTACATCATTGCGAATAAGCTGATGACGAAAAACATCGAGTTCATGTTTGACAACATGTTCGGTTCTGAAGAGCAGGTCTTCCATGGTAATATTCTTCTTGACCGTATAAGATGCCCCATAGAGAGACTTCTCATGGTAGCCGGAGAGATGCAGAGCTGCCTCGCGAACAGTCTTACTGGGAATGGTACCCAAATTTATGCAGACGCCGCCAACAACTGCTTTTCTTTCAATAACGGCCGCTTTTTTGCCTAACTTGGAGGCCTGAATTGCTGCCCTCTGTCCGGCAGGGCCTGACCCAATAACAACTAAATCATATTTTGCTTCTGACATAATTTCCTTATGAGTTCAAACAGTTGCCAAACTATTGGTAGAATATCGGCATCAGAACTACCCATCTTGATTAAGATAGCCACAAGCTTGCAATATACAAGAGCTAAAACAGAACTTGTCTTATGTTAATCCATAGGTTTAATTATTTTAAGTAACTTATTGTATCACATATATTTTAAAAATACATATTTTAGAAAAGGCAGAAATTATCGCAAATCATTGTCAATCATTGAGGATTACTTCCAACTATCAAACCAAAGAATGTTCATTTAATTGACAGAATAATATCTTGCTTTAATGCTAAAATAACATAAATTTATGTATTAAACCAAAAGAACCCGCCATAGAACAATTTAATAAGCAAAGGACGAGCAATGAAAGTATCTAAAATTCTACCTTCAATTGCAGCAATCTTGTTTCTATCTTCTCCATTTTCAGGCGGCGAGCCAATTTCAGATATAAACAGCCCTCTCAAAGACGGCAGGTCTGTTGAAGTTTATTCTCTGTTCTCTGATGATGTTGAGACAAAAGTTAATGGATTGAGAAGTTATTCAGCTGCTCATACAACCCCGGATTTAGGAGTAACCTGGGATGGCGCAACCGTTTGGATGACCGGTGTAAATTGGGGCGGAGAGGCTTTTAACAATTCAATTGCTATCGGACCAAATTTTTTCAGCAGCACTTTAGGTCCCGAGGACTATGTTCCGGTGGATATTATTTTTAGCAGCTCAACAACAACTCTCTGCCAGACTTTCAGAAGAGATAATTCTTATAATCCCGGAGGTGTTGGCACTTTTCCTGGAGCAGCTTATGATATGACAGATCCAATGAACCCAAGAAGGCTGAATATCTGCTTTGTGGAAGATGCCGGCCTGGGAACAGCAAACTTAACCTGGGATCCAAATACCAACTCCGTCGGAAAACGTGAATATCTTTTTATTATGGATTCTGATTATGACAGCACCGGAACCACATATGCCGCTTCCAATATCTTATCCGGCCCGGTAGATGTACAATATGGCTGGTGGCCAAGAGTTACTCCGGGGTCTGCTCTCCTTGAAAATGAGCCGGCTACATTGAGTATTAACCCCTACTATGTAAAAAACTTTTACCATATTCCACTTGCAACAACTGAAGTTAATTTATATTGGAAATATTTTGGCTCAGGCACTATTACCAAATACAGAGTATTGAGGGATTTGGTCAATCCCCCGGTTGCACCCTTTGACAGTTTGTCCGGGTTTGAACTAAACGACCCTTCCCTTTCTCCAGCTACTACCTATTATTATCAGATTGAGGGATTAAACAGCACAGACTCTTTGATAGCAAAAAGTAAGATTTTGACTTTAGAAGGTTCTGTAAATTCTTCAAATATGAACTTTCTGGGAGCCTGGCACGAAAAGAGTCTCTATGGAGACAGCTGGGGATATGTTGATGGGGCCAACGAATACGCCTTGATATGTGCCAGAAACGAAGGTGTTTCTATTATTGACATCAATAGTTTGCCCTATACGGAAGTGTCTTTTCTTGCCGCTGACGTTCCCGGAACAGATGCAAAAGATATTAAAATTTATAAGAATTTCGCCTTCATGGTTATGGAATCCGCCCCTATTGAAATTTATGATCTGACTAATATTAATGCCCCAGTGCAAGTGAGCACTATTACTCCTACAGGTGGCGGCACTCACAATATCGCCATTTATGGAGATTATTTATACGCAGTAGGTCACGGTGTTGGCGGTGTAGAGATTTTTGACATTTCCACTCCTGCATCCTGGTTCTATACGGGGGGATACTCAACCTATTATTATCACGATGTTGATTTCAATGATAACTACATGCTTGGCTGTGGAATCTATGGTCATGGCATAGATATCATCGATATAACAGATAAAACTTCACCTGCATATGTTACTACTTTCAATTATTCAGGTTCCGGGGCCCACAATGTTGCAATATCACCTGACGGCCGGTTTGCTTATATTGGAGACGAGATTGGTTCGACTGGAAACCATACCAGAGTTTTTGACATCTCTGATGTCAACAATATCTCATATATCAACGACTACATCGTTAATCCTGCCGCTCCGGTACACAACTGCTATTGGAAAGATTATTTTCTCTATATTTCCCACTACTCAGAAGGCCTGAGAGTTTGGAATGTAGTTAATCCAAATACAGCTACCGAAGTTGCCCATTTTGATACCTACCCAGGATCAACAAACGGATATGTTGGTAACTGGAATGTTTATCCATATTTGCCCTCCGGCAAAATAATCTTATCTGACATGCAGACCGGACTATATGTAGTTGAATTAGACCCATCAATATTAGACAACTGTTTTATTCAAGACCCGGGCGATGTTGACAGTGATGGTGACCTTTCAGATGTTGATGATTACAGCCTACTCTATGAATATTTATATAACGACGGCCCGGCTCCATTTCTGCTTGCTAACGCCGATGTCAACGGCGACTGTGAAATCAATATTGGCGACTTGATTCATATAGACAATGCCCTGACCCCGGCTGTTTGTACTTGCAGCGAACCGGTTCATGACTGCTGTTATGGAATTCGGGGCAACCATAATTATGACCCCAATGACGATACTGACATCACCGACTTAACATTTTTCGTAAAGTATTTCTTTAAAGGCGGAAGCGCTCCGCCCTGTCTTGAGGAATCTGATGTTAACGGGGATTCAGAATTGAATATTGCAGACTTGACTTATTTTGTAAAATATATCTTCAAAGGTGGTTTTGCTCCCAATAATTGTAATTAGAAACCAGTGATTTCAGATATAAAGACCTGATAGCTATTGGCAATCAGGTCTTTTTTTATTATTTTTCTAATACCAAATTGAAGACTTTTCTTTATTCTGAGGATTTAATATGAAAGAATATAAGTTTGTGCCCTTTACAACTTTTGAATCGTTAAACGAGAGCGAAATGGAAAAAAGGAGCCTTAGTTTTTACAATCAGATGAAAAGGCGACGGACAATAAGAGATTTTTCTGCTAAATCCGTCCCCGACACAGTCATAAATAATTGCATCCTCACGGCCGGCACCGCCCCCAATGGAGCAAATATGCAGCCCTGGCATTTTGCAGTTGTAAAAGACGCTGAGATTAAAAAGAAAA
>JACZYS010000142.1:6003-6716 GCA_022570975.1 Candidatus Zixiibacteriota bacterium
GGGAATTTTAAATTTTAACTTTAATCTGAAAAATTCTAAAATTAAAAAGAAAATTAGAATAGAGGCGGAAAAAGTTGAAAAGGAATTTTATAACAAGCGGGCTCCTGATTACTGGCTAAGTGCCCTTGAGCCTCTTGGAACTGATGAAAACAAACCGTTTCTTGAAGAAGCACCGGTATTAATTGTAATTTTTTCCAAGCGATACACTCTGGAAGATGACGGCAGTAAAAAGAAGAACTACTACATAAGTGAATCAGTTGGGATTGCGACCGGAATGCTGATCAGTGCCCTTCACAATGCCGGGTTAGTCTGCCTGACCCATACACCAAGTCCGATGGCTTTTTTAAGAGATGTTCTTGAGAGACCAAAGCACGAGACACCGTTTCTTGTTCTGGTAACCGGTTACCCAAAAGAGGGAGCCAAAGTGCCGGATATCACAAAAAAGAGTCTCAATCAGATTGCTTCATTTTTCTAAATAAATCTTATTCGTGCCTCAAGGCTACTATCGGATCAACCTTGGAAGCTTTCATAGCCGGATACATTCCGGCAATAATTCCGGTACCGATTGAAAGAATCAGACTGAACATAATCCACATAGGTGAAAGAGCGTATTTCCAATCCAATACGGCAGTAACCGCCAGACCAATAAGTGCTCCAAAAACAATTCCAACTAATCCCCCCAGACCGGTAAGAGTTATTGCCTCGACCAAAAA
>JACZYS010000143.1 GCA_022570975.1 Candidatus Zixiibacteriota bacterium
CCTAATCTTTTTCCAGTCTTAACTTCTGGCAAGATATCCTTCAGAGCGGGTATAAACGCCCTTCCTAGAAACGTGAATATTTTGTCCGGATGCGCGATTTTGTCACCGCCCCCATAATCAAGGTTGCAAAAAGTGGCTGGAGGTTTAATGTGAAAGCCAATCCGGTAACCATGATGACCCCGGCAACAATAATCATCAGCAACTCTGCCTGGTCATCAACTTTCTGCTCCCATTTGGAAATCATGAAACCTATCAGTCCGCCAACAATGAGAGAACCACCTATTTCATAAAGCGGGCTGATAATTGCCATATAGAAAGCACCGCCACCTGATATCTCATTGATCGAGAATACGAGCTCAAAAATCAAAATGCAGACAATGTTGGAGGTGGCTACAATGGTGATAAAGGTATCAGTGAAATCCCCTTTGGCCTCATATTCCCTCACCACCAACAGCGAGGCCGCCGGTGCCGTGGCAATGCCAATGGTACTTATCAACAGAGAAATATAAAAGCTCAGTCCGGCAAAGTACAGGGCGAAGGTAGTAAAGACCATTGCTCCCACGGACTGGCCAATGGTGAGCCAGAGGGCCTTGTTGCCGACCGATTTAATATGGTGTATTTCAAAAACCCCGCCAATCGCAAACATAATCAATCCTAATGCGATATCTGAAACAATAGACAAACTCTGCACCGTTTCGATTGAAATTAGTCCTAAAACTGACGGACCAATAATAACCCCGGCAATCAGGTATCCGGAGACTTTGGGGAGTTTAATAGATCGGGCAAATTTTCCTCCCAAAAGCCCCAACAGTATGACCGCTCCGGTTGGAGCCAGATAATGCAGGGTTATTGAGAATATTGAATTAAGTTCTTCCATGCAGAGAACATAAAAAATTAAATTTTGAGGGCAAACAAAAAGAATTGTGACTTTTGTGATGCAATCTCAAGCTCTTGTAGGTCAGGAGCCCTGAGCTCCTGACATCTTTTTTTGTGCGACAATATACTCCAGTTTCATAATAATTTGGGGATTTGATGTCTCTATCTGAGGAAATGTTGTATAATACACATTGTAACTGAATATGAGAAAAAAAATAATCAAATATTTGCCGGCCTTATTTGTTTCGCTCTCAATTCTATTCTTATTGTTTTATTTATCAATCGGAAACATGTCTCAGTTTGGAGGAAATGCCAGTGGCGAGAGATTGGAGAGAATAAAAAATTCATCAAATTATAATGGCAAAAAATTCAGAAACTCGGTTAAAACCGAGTCAAGCTGGGGCATCTTGGAAACTGGTTCATTTGTGCAAGAGTGGATATTTGGGCAAGGAAAGAGAGTGCCTGAGAATGAATTGCCAATTAAATCACTCAACAGAAACATATTTTCTACGAAGCAGGATGATGGAATAAAGATTATCTGGTTGGGACATGCAACCGTTCTCATTGAAATTGATGGTTTCATTCTTCTTACCGATCCTGTCTGGAGTGATAATCCTTCATTTTCAAGTATGGTAGGTGCCCGGAGATTTCATAAGGTCCCCATTGAACTAAACGAACTTCCCAAATTGGACATGGTTTTAATTTCTCATGATCATTATGACCACCTTGATATGGAAACTGTTATGACTCTTTCACAAAATGGAGTCATGTTTATAGTGCCACTCGGTGTTGGTGCACACTTGGAAGAATGGGGGATAGCATCGTCGCAGATTTCAGAGTTTGATTGGTATGACTCACTAAAATTGGGTGGAGAGAATCTTACCTTAACTGCAACTCCTGCAAGACATGCTTCCGGAAGAGGATTAATATATGGCTCCAATCCAACGCTGTGGTGTTCGTGGGTAATAAGAAGTAAGACGCAGCGCTTATTCTTCAGCGGAGACACCGGCGATTTTGAGGAGTTTGATGAAATTGGAAAGAGATTTGGCCCTTTTGATTATACTCTCATGACTATAGGTGCATATAGTGACCGATGGCCGGATATTCATCTGACTCCCGAGCAGGCAGTAAGCGTTCATAAGAGACTCGGTGGAAAAGTGTTGGTCCCAATTCACTGGGGGACATTTAACCTTGCATTTCACGACTGGTACGAACCCGCAGAGAGGTTTGTTAAAGCATCTGAATTGTCAAATACAAGTTATCTTGTTCCCATGCCGGGTGAAATTATATCAACGAATGATTCCACAAAGAACTCTTTTTGGTGGCGGGAGCATGTGGAGTAGGCGACTGGGCTCAAGTCAATTTTGAGCAGGCAGGTATCTGTGAAATACTTTTAGAATGAGAATTTCCTAAATTTTCCAATCAAGACATTGATAAATAATAAAATGACTGGCAAGTAATATACAGTTCTGTAAAGATGAGAGTATCTCTCAATTTCTGAATCCATTAATGGAATGCTGGTATAGATGTTGATCAAAATGGCCGGGATGGCAATGAGTGCGAAACTGTTACCTATGGCATCTGTTTCTCGTCTTTTGGATAAAATCCATAACGATAGGAAGGCACCGGCTAAAGTATAAGTCCAGATACGAGAAGCATCCCAGGCGATTGCGTGCATTGCCAATGGCACAGTTATTACACCAATCAATAGAAAAGAAAATTTTGAAAATGGAGTAATTCTTAATGCAGAATGAATAAAATAAAGCAAAGCCAATAGCGCCGGACCAACCGAAACTAACAGATTTTTATCCAATAACCTGTCATCAAGATACTGAAACTGTACACTCAGAAAATTAAGAAAACTCCTGGTTTGATAATCAGCAACATGATTTACTCTGGTCGAAACAAAATCAAATGACCCGAGATAACCGACTAATTGTTGACGAAGAATTTCTGAGTCCAGGAATAACGATTGATAGATTATCAACAGAGCGAATGTTGCCATTGGGGCGGAAAAAAGAATGATTGCCTTGCGAGTAATTGCAGTGAAGTCTTTTCTTTCATATTCTACAACCAATGCCAAAAGAACCAATGGAAGACCAATAAGGATATAGGATTCATGAGTTAGGACAGCAATAGTTTGAATGATGGCTGCTGTACCCAGTTTTTGTTTGAAAACTAATCCGATTGAGACAAATGTAAAGACATAAATCAGTGCATCAAAATACCCAAAGAGGTGACCGCTCATGACCATAAATGAAGAGGAAGAAAAAATTGACAGAAATAGCACAATATCCAAATTGTAATCAAATTTTTCCAACAAATTGCGTGAGATAAGAAAAATCGAAATCACAAAAATTGAAAAAATAATTCCCGAATAAATTGCTATCAATTCTGGAGTTATGGAGTAATCAAAAATAGATGAAAAGAAATTGGAAATAGTTCCAATCAACCCCCTTTTCATAAATCCAAATCTATAATCCAAAAGCCAGTGAGCTTCAGAAAAATCATTTGGCATCCTTAAGGCACGAGCAATTGTTATGAACAATGTCCAAAAAACCAATAATTGGATTGTAATTTTCTTATAATTTTGAAGAAGCTTCATTTTCACTTTCTTTAAGAGCATCTTTTCTTACATAATCCCCGGACATCATCAACTTTCCAGTTTGTTTTATTATCCATTCGTCCTGATATTCATTTATTGGTTGATAGTCACGGCGAAAGCGTTCATCTGAATCAAAATTTGTAGCCAATGTCCAGTTACCATGAATGTGGATGTAAGTCGGTTTTATTTCCTCAAAAACATAGTTATAAAATGTTTCCTTGTCATTCCTGAGAGTTTTTGCAATTACTTTATCGCACAATCCTACCATGTCATAAACTTTCAGATTTGAATAGTAAAGTGTTCCCCCAATGTCAGGAAGAAGAACAGAACCGTTTTTTATCTGCATTTCATCGGCCAGTTCGTTGAATTTGAAAGCATATGCTTTGGCTATTCTTTCAAATGATACAATTTTATTTTTATATGCGGATTTGAATCTTGGGACATGCTTCCAAAGAGTTACTCCGATTATGCAAACTGACAGACCTGTCATCATATAAAGTTTAGTTCTTTCCTGGAATTTTGTAAGTGAAATGACAGAGAACAGTTGAACAAACAAAAGAATATAAAAGAAAACAAAAAACGCTGTAGCAAACCGATATTCACCCATCCAGTCAACCGGTAATATCAAATATATAAATCCTGATATGAATAAGAATGTTAAGATTAAGATGTGGGATTTAGTCTCTTTTTTGAAAATTAACAGCATGGTTGATAGAGCAATAAGAATCACAATGGTCAAGAAAGCTCCTTTTAGCGTTACTACGCTTCCAAGTAATGTGGTTAGTTTTGATAAATAAGGTTGCTGAAGGGTCAAGACACGGTCTATTGAGACTGTTAAGTTTGTCGCTTTAGCAAAATAAGTATTAGGATATATAGCACCAAAATAGAGCCACCTAAATAAAATGAAAGAACCAAATGCTCCAAGGAATGATAAGACAAATGCTCCCAAGCATTGCAAGGAGGGTTTTATGGAACTCTCTTTTCTTGAGATAAAATAAATAAGCAAAGTAACTGGAAATATAATCGCATATAAAATTCCATCGGGTCTCGTGAGTCCAATAGCAGTCGCAAGAAATGCTGAAACAACTCCATCTCTAAGACTAATCTTGTTCTCTGAAAGAATTTTAAGTTGGCTGTAAAAGAGGATTGAAATGAGAGCGATATATAGCGGATTTTCAAGTCCAGAACAGGTCCAAATAACAAAAGATGCATTAAGCGAAATTGACAATAGAACTACAAAAGAAACAATATAGGACTTGGTAATAGAGTATAAGCTTTTGTGAACAAACAAATAGGTTACCGCGACTAACAGAAATGAGATTATTTTTGGGATTACATATGGATCAAAAATGCCAAGAATAAAAAAGGGAACCATAAATATGAGCCAGAGGAAATTTGAATATCCTTCAACAGGTTCCATCCCCGGCTGTGAAACCAGTCCATGTCCCCCGGCAAGTGAACGGGCATAAGAAAATGTAATCCCGGCATCATCAATTATCCAATCTGAAAGTGGGAGTGTGATTAGCAGATATAGAATTAAACAAAACAGCAAAATCAGATTGGCTTTAGTATCTCTCAAATTAGCACCTTCAAGATTCATAATAAAACAGGCAACGCTCGCTTGTGTTACCAACCCATGATTTGTTCGAGGTTTTTGTTGAGCTTTTCTGTGCGTTCTTGATAATCTTCTTTTTTTGCTTTTTCCCTCTCTACAACATCATCGGGGGCGTTGGCAAGGAAATCAGCATTGGCCAGTTTCTTGGAAACTCTGACCAGTTGAGTTTTGAGATTATCCAGCTCTTTTTCCAGTCGTTTCTTTTCCAGTTCAATATCAATGAGACCGGCAAGCGGAATAAAAATTTCGGCACCGCTGATAACGGCCGAAGCGGAAACAGGCGGGCGGTTTAATTTTACACCGACATGCAGATTGATAACTTTGGCAAGGGAGCGAAAATACTGGATATGGTCTTCGAGCAATTTCCCAAATGACTCATCCTTAACTCTGATATAGAGGTCCGATTTTTTCCCAGGGGGAACATTCAGTTCCGCCCTTGCCGAGCGAACGGCGTTGACCACGGCCTGAATCTGTTCCAGACTTTCTTCAAGTTTTTTATCGGTGAACTTGCCTTTAGTTTTTGGCCAGGGACCATAGTTTAAGGTCTGGCTGCCATCCTCTCCCTTCATCTCAGCCATTTCCAAAAAGATATTTTCGGTTACAAAAGGCATAAAGGGGTGGAGCAGCCGCAAAATCTTATCGAGAACATAGGAAGCTACATTCAAAGATCCTTCTCTGATTTTCTCCTTAGATTGGTCCGGTTTTATCAGCTCAATATACCACGAGCAGTAGTCATTCCAGACAAAATTGTACAATGTCTTGGAAGCTGTTGAGAGGCGGTATTCGCTTAATGATTTATCAACGGCTTCAATTGTATCTTCCAGTCTGGAGAGAATCCATCGGTCAAAAATAACCAGATCGTTTTCATTAATTTTATCGGTCACCGGTTTTTTATCACCAATGTGCATGAAGACAAAACGGGAGACCTGATGCAGTTTATTGACGAAATTGCGTCCGCTTTCAAAAGTGTTTTTACTAATCCATGGGTCCTGCCCGTCCGGCGTGGCAAGCACCAATGAGATACGGAGAGCATCGGCACCAAATTTTTCAATTACGTTTGCAATTGTTCTGCTATCTTTTCTGTTTTTTGTTCCTTCAAACAGCATATGTTCAAGAAAATGGGATACACCGCTAACTTTTCTGTTTTCGTCATTAGAACCCACTTTAAACACGACCTCAACTGCAACAGATTTAGAAGAATTCTTCTCAAAAATTACTATAATACCGTTTTTTAGTCTGTATTTTTCCATTTTATTTTTCTTATATATGTTATTATTAAGTTTTACTATTTTATCAAATGAAAACATTTAAAATAATGGAAATATCACAAAATACTATGAAAATAAGGGAATTAAAAACAATATTGGAGAAGAATAAATTGGATTTTGCACTATTTTATAATCTTGGTATGGAAACAAATCCAAATATGCTTTATTTCTCCGGTTATAGTGGTTTGGGAGCTTTTATAATTCCTAGAAATCAAAACCCATTCTTGATTGTACCAGAAATGGAATTTGGGAAAGCTAAAAATTCTATGATAAAAAAGGTTTATTCAATGGGTAAGAAGAAAT
>JACZYS010000144.1:0-2966 GCA_022570975.1 Candidatus Zixiibacteriota bacterium
TATGAAATTCTAAATCTTTGTTATGATGAACCAATTAAGAAATCCGCCGTCCAAGAAAAAATGCGCGAGTTTGCTTTGTTTATTACAACATTAGTTGTTCTCCAAATTTTTTACGGTGCCTTGATGTCGGGTCTAAAAGCGGGTCTGGGGTATAATACCTTTCCAACTATGGCAGGGTTCATCATCCCCCCTAATATGTTTATGCTTAAACCTGAGTGGATAAATCTGTTTGACAATAATATCACCGTTCAATTTTTACATCGGGTATTTGCATGGCTGATTCTTTTTAGCGTTTCAGCTATGTGGCTATACTCCAAAAGAATCGACCTAAACCAGAGGCTTTGCACGGGAATCAATATTCTTACCACCGTTGTTTTTATTCAATTTCTGTTGGGTGTTCTGACATTGGTTTATGTTATCCCGCTGCCGCTTGCCGTAGCTCATCAAGCAGTAGCCGCATTGCTTTTAGTTGCTGCCATAAATGTTAATCATTCTTCAAGACAGTGACACATATCTATATATCATTCTGAAAACTGTTTGAAAAAAAACTTGTATGACCTGAATGTTTAATATATACTCTATTGTAGAATATATTCTAAGTCATTAGATGTGCATGGAGCATGAGTTATGATTACCAGATCATTTAGTCCATTTAAAAAAACGAAGACTTTGTCTGTTCATCTTTCAGTTTTTATTATTCTCTTTTCATTCTCAGCAAACAGCCATGTGTTGTTAGAATCTCCCAACGGCGGAGAGATATTATACAGTAATACTCAAGTAACAATCCAATGGAAGGTTCAAATACGTCATGCAACCATCTCATGGGAATTGGAGTATTCCAAAACCGGAACCGCCGGTCCTTGGATAGTTATTGCTCAGGGTTTGCCTGTTGGCGACCCAACTGCAGGTTCTATTCATACTTATGATTGGCTGGTGCCGGAAGTTTTATCAGATTTGGTAAGAATCAGAGTAATTCAAAATAATGAGCTGGGAAACTATAATGACTATAGCGATGCCAACCTCTCAATCATGATTAATGCACCTCCGCAAGTGTCAGCTATTATGCCTCAAATGGTACAGGTAGGAGACAGCCTAAATCTGGAGGTTCTTGCTACAGATGCAGATGGTACCTCCCCGATGTTAACAGCATTAAACTTACCGGACAATTCAGGCTTTACAGATAACGGGGATGGTACTGGACTTTTTTATATGAGTCCAACATTTAGTCAGATAGGAATGCATGATCTCACTTTTGTCGCAGATGACGGTATTCAAGCCGACAGCGAATTAGTTACAATCTCAGTTAATCCTTGTTGTCTTATAGCCGGAGATTTTAATGGTAATGACGAAATTAATATTTCAGACTTAACCACTACCGTTAGTTGGATGTTCAAAGATGGAGCAGCCCCGGATTGTCTTAATTCAGCGGATGTAAACGGATCTTGTAGTGTTGATATAGCTGATTTGAGTTATCGTGTCAATTATATGTTCAAAGATGGCTCAAATTTGGTCTGTGGATGTTCTGAATAAGAAAAAGACCGCAGGAACTTTGAACCAAAATTGCGAATTCAATTGCACGGGAGATTGAATTTACCTGATACCAAAAATCGCTTATAGTTGTGACAAATTCTGTCACTATAAGATTCGGTTCGAAGTAATTCATACTATAAGATCAAGTAACTAATGAGTTTTACGAAATGACCGATAATACAACCGTGAATACCAAAGTAGCTGATAAGCCCAAATTGAACTCCCTTGGCTCTGTAGAAGAGATGACTGACTATGAAATCTTGTCAGAAGCCATTGAGGTCCTGCATCAGTCTTGTATGGAACAGGGTGAAGGTGACTTCCTCAAGAGCGCCATGTATCACTTTCACAGGCTCTTGAATGCTGACTACGTGATAGCAGGTTGTCCTAATGAGGATGGTTCAAATTCTATACAGACCAAGATTGTTCTCGAAAGAGGAGTTTTGATTCCCAACATGACTTATGACCTAAAAGGAACCCCCTGTGCAATTCTTATGGACAGAAAGCCGTGTGTGTTTCCGGCTCTCGTTGCAGATCTCTTTCCTGAAGATCAATTCTTTAAAGTCAAAGCAATTCAATCATACGTTGGAGCTCCGCTTATTGACTATCGGGGAAACTGCGATGGGATAGTACTTGCAGTGAGCCATAACAAACTAAAAAATCCTGAACTGGCTTTGAATTTGACCAAGCTATTCTCTCTGGCGATTGCTCCGGTGTTGAGCAAGAAAAATTTCTAAGACACTCGATTTTTTGTCGGCCACTATATCTAAAAATTTCCCTTAAACATTATTTTCCATTAATCTCCCCATCAACCCACCATTTTTAATTCTTGATTTTTGACCGCAAGAGTGGTTTATATCTTATAAATTACTCTGGCTATATAAGTTATGCAAAAACAAATACTCAAAAAGACCGAAGAGATAAAAAGAGTCATAACCCTGGCCTCAGGCAAAGAATTGCTCTTGTCAAGACCCCTCATTATCGGCGTGCTCAACGTTACCCCGGACTCTTTCTCAGATGGCGGACAATTCGCAAATATTCCCGAAGCCGTTGACAGAGCCTTACAAATGGAAAAAGAAGGGGCAGATATTATTGACATCGGCGGAGAATCCAGCCGACCCGGAGCCGAGCCGGTCTCTGCACAAGAAGAATTAGACAGAGTTCTGCCGATTATAGAAGCTGTCCGACAGCTTTCTAATATTCCAATCTCAATCGACACCTACCGCGCCAAAACGGCCAGCGAGGCGATAAAGTCAGGCGCAGATATTCTCAACGATATCACTGCTTTGACTTCAGATTTGGTTATGCCGGAGATTGTGGCGGTCAATAATGTTCCGGTGATTTTGATGCATAAAAAAGGGACCCCGTCACAAATGCAGGACAACCCGTATTATGATGACTGCCTTCTGGAAATTATCGATTTTTTCAACACCTTCTGT
>JACZYS010000144.1:2976-6588 GCA_022570975.1 Candidatus Zixiibacteriota bacterium
TTGATAAATCAAAAATTATTTTAGACCCGGGTATTGGGTTTGGGAAAAGGCTGATTGATAATATCCAGATAATTTCAAACCTGCATAAGTTCAAAAAATTTAACCTGCCCATTCTTGTTGGCACCTCGCGTAAATCGTTTATTGACATGATTGACCCGTCTGACAAACCGGCAGATAAAAGAATTGGCGGCTCCATAGCCTCGGCCGTTGCCGCCGTTTCAAACGGGGCCAATATGGTCAGGGTGCATGACGTGGCAGAAACAGTGGAAGCCCTAAAAATTTTGCAGGCATTGCGGGGTGGCAAATGACATTTTTTGATTTTATAAAATTTGGCGTAAAGGACGCTTTTGATGTCTTCATAGTCTCGTTCATCTTCTACCAGATTTTAAAACTGATGAAAGGCACCCGCTCGGCACAGATTACGGTTGGACTTTTTGCTGTGGCCGGTGTGGCTTTTGTCTCATACTGGTTTCAGCTTGAAGGATTGACCTGGCTCTTTTCCAACTTAGCAACTTTTGGACTGATTGTTCTGGTCATTGTTTTTCAGCCGGAACTCCGGGGAGTGTTGGCGCAGTTTGGGCAGAACAGAATTTTCCGGCGGTTTTTCACCGTCGAGCAGAAAAAAGCAATGGACGAAGTTTCAAAAGCGGTGCTCAGACTTGCAGAATTAAAATATGGCGGACTGATTGTGATAGAGAGACAGACCGGTCTCAGAGATTTTGCCGAGTCTGGCAAAGAGATAAAGGCCGAGCTGTCATCGGAGTTGCTGGTCACTTTGTTCACTCCCTACACACCTCTTCATGACGGTGCCGTGATAATTTCCGGCGACCACATTCTGTCGGCCGCTTCTTCGCTTCCGCTCACAGTCAACATGCGCTATCACAAGTTATATGGGATGCGTCATAAAGCGGCCGTTGGTTTGTCAGAAGATACCGATGCCGTGGTGGTTGTCGTCTCCGAGGAGACGAGCCAAATTTCGATTGCCTTTAAGGGAATCCTGGACTCAGACATCCCCAAAACAGATTTCCGTGAACGCCTGACTGCGTATATGAATAAGTAGGCAGGAGAAGATTTTAGCTATAATTATTTCTTTTCTTTTTGTGATTAAGAGTATATATTAATAAGTAAGTAAATCAATTTATCTAATATTGAAAGGGGAGTCTCTTGGGGATAGCCATTGGTGAATGGACTTTTGGGATTGGTGTTACTTGTTTCATCTTTATGAGCATTTTTGCAATTAGGGATTGGAAAAGCTACAAAGCAGGAAAACATACAGATTACAAATCAATCATAGTAAGTATTGGTGTTTTAGGAACTTTTGTTGGGATATTTATTGGGCTCTTAGATTTTAATACTAGCAATATTGAACAAAGTGTTCCGACTCTTCTCGATGGACTAAAGTTAGCGTTCGGTACATCGATTTTAGGAATGTTTATTAGTATAGTCTTGTCAGGAATTCAAAAAAGTTCTGGTATCGAGATGGATAGTGAATTAGATGCTCTTTCAAACATTGACAAGAAACTCAGTGTACTAAATGACATCAATGCATCAAACACTGACATAGTGGAACAAATAAAAAACTTTAGAATTGAGATCAAAGATGAACAGGCAAAAACACTTAGGTTGATAGAGGATAACTTTGTTAAGACAAACGAATCTTTGGAAAAGGCTATTGAAACTCTATCAAAGGGGGCTACATCAGAAATTATTGAGGCGCTTGAAAACGTAATCTCTGATTTTAACAAAAACTTGACAGAACAATTTGGTGAGAATTTCAGAGAACTCAATGAGGCTGTGGTATTACTAGTAGATTGGCAAGAGAACTACAAGTCTATTGTAGAAGAATCTGAAAAACTATTAAGAGAAATCACGAATAGCTTATCGCAGTCTGATTCTACTTTGGCGACTATTTCCGAAAGAAATCAGGAGATCGTAAAAATACACGAAAAGATAGCTGAGTTTCATAAAAATTCAAGTTCGTTAATTGCCTCACTTAACATTCAAGTTGTCGAATTTTCTGATCTAGTATCCAAGTCAAAGGATGTTTTTGATGAAATTTCAAACGATTTTGACAACATAAGAGATAATCTTAATGGAGTTACAGATTCTATAGGCGAAAGTCTTTCAACGCAAGCAGAGAGTCTTGAAAGATTAACAAACGAAATAAGACAACAATTACCTAAATCACTTAGCGAATTGGAGGGAACTTTGACAGGGCTTACTGTGCACTTTGGTGAAGAATATAAACGTTTCTTGGATGCAGTTAGAGAATTGATGCCAAATAGGTGATAGATAATGCAGACGAATAGAGAGTGGCTGAGCATTGCTGATATGATGTCAGGCTTAATGATGGTGTTCTTATTCATCGCACTGGTATTTATGATCCAGTCGGACAAGGAGAGAAATGCGATGAAAGAAATTGCAGAAACGTATACTAGATTACAAATGGAATTATATGAAGACCTTAAAGAGGAGTTTCATGATGACTTAAGGGCTTGGGGGGCTGAACTACTCAAGAATAATACAATCAGATTCAATGAACCGGATATACTCTTTTCACGGAGTAGTAGTAAGATTAATATGAAATTCATGAAAATCTTGGATGATTTTTTTCCAAGATATGTAAAGGTAATTACAAAAGAAAAATATAAGAAAGAAATTGAGGAAGTAAGAATTGAGGGGCATACTTCAAGTATCTGGAGACTTTCTACATCCAGAGAAGAAGCATACCTGAAGAATGCAAGTTTGTCCCAAGACCGATCATTTAGTGTGTTATCATATGTTTATATGATACCGCAAGTTGAAACTGAAAGGGATTGGTTAATAAAAGTCTTGCGTGCTAATGGATTGTCGTTTGCGAAAATTATATATGATGATAAATCAGAAGAAGACCTTACTAGATCTAGGCGAGTTGAAATTCGAGTGATTACGAAAGCAGAAAATAAAATTAGACAGATTCTTGAGAAAGCAAATATCTAGTGGAAATTACTAATTTCAGAAATTTGTTGAAAGTTGTTAATGCTATCGGAGCAGAAAAATCAATACGTGAATTGATAAGGAGCATACAAAGTGGACGTGCCGATGCAAATCCCAAGAATATGATACATACACCGGGAGGAATCTATTTAATAGATAAGAGGGGAGTGCTTGCGAGAATAATTCTGTATATTGTAGACAAGAACGTATATAGTCGTTATTTTCCCTTAGAATGTCAAGAATATGTAAATCAAAAGAGATTCGATGAGCCAGAATTGATCAAGGAAATTCATAGATACCACTTAGTTAATTGTTCTACTCTTAAGCAAGCGGAATCTGAAGGTTGGAAAGGTAAGTACAAAATGTCTCAAAGAGTAGATGGGAACTTCTATTATAGATTCGTATATCAAGAGGATCTTATAGTAGTAAGTCAAGATCAAAAACTTGAAATTTGTAGCTTCTGTCTTAAAGAGATAAACTCTTCTTTAGAAGAAAAGGATTATACAAAGCAAAATTTTCATCCAAATATTTTCTTTCCCAAAGAAAGAAAAGCTAACATATCAATAGATTTTGGTACCAATTACGCAATATGTAGTGTTCCCAATATTTACGCAGCAGATTGGAAATCGATTTCAA
>JACZYS010000145.1 GCA_022570975.1 Candidatus Zixiibacteriota bacterium
TTCCAACAAAGACTGGTACCTGACTGAGTTTTTTTTTTCGCATTTTTTGGGATTTTTGTTTTTTTGCAATTTTCTTGAGCTCTGCAAAAGATTTGCCATGACAAACACATCGGGTAACCATGCAAATAATCTAAAAAAAACAGGCTAATATAGTAACTAAATACTTGTGCTCAATAAAAAAACCACGCCAACTGATAAATTGGCGTGGTTTTATCAAAATTATTGACTGAGTGTCAATCTATACAGCCGCACTCCAACGGTGCTCCACCTTTAAATTGAAACTTAACTCTGTATGTTAGATCCAGAATATTTAATGTACAGTCGTTGTTGACATCGACGTTGCTAAAACAGGATGGATCGCCGCCACTTTTGAACTGCCATTTTACATGATCAGTCAGGTCCTTAATATTAATCGTTCCATCGGAATTAAAATCACCGGGCAGGACACAACAGCTGGCTCCAAAATCCTGCCAGAAACCTCCGTTGAGTCCATAATTGGCAGAACTTCCAATTCCCGGGGCTGTCTGACCGAGTGTTCCTCCAAGAGAATAATTGGTGGAACTTCCGTTGGTGGCACCGGCTGATAATACCTGCCAGGGTATTGTTTCACCGGTCGCCGGGGAAGCAGGGGAGGTTGTTTGTGGTTGATATGTTGTCGTGTTGCTGATCTTAGTAGTAGTAGAAGTATTAGTCTGAGTGGTCGTCTTTGTATCAGACTTCTTTGTATCTACGGTTGTTTTCTTGCTGTCTGTTTTGCCTTTTGCAGCCATAATAGAGAAACTTGCAAAGGACAAGAAGACCGCAATGAGTACAAATATTGATAATCTATTCTTTTTCATTTATTATTGCTCCTTTATATTTTCTCTCATAGCTTTTTCTTCGCGCTTTTGTTCACGATTTATAGATCTCTCTACCGGGTCTAAGTTATATGCTTCCGGATGAATATACAAACCTTTTTCTTCAGGTCTTTTGTCAACTTCAACTTGAATACGGTTTGCATTGGCAAACTTGTCCTGTCGAACACCGGTTACCTGCCAGGAAACTTTGCTGTTTGGCTCACCGCCGGAAATCATGAACTGGTTTCCGGAAATCTCTGATGAAATATAAAGGTTTGGACCGGGTGCGCCAATTGATGTCAGCTGATAGCGGAAATCTTTATTGAGAGCATCAAAATAATCAGGAAGATTAACAACGGCTGTGCCGGTGCCGTCCAGTTCAACATTGCCGTTATAGACATTCATCATGTCTGGAGACTCTACAAATGAGTGATAAAGGTATTTGTTTTCCGGGTCAAGAGGGTGGTCAATTTGGAATGACCCTGCACCTTTTGAGAGAGTTCCCGTAACCTTAACATTTCCTGCAAAATATCCAGCCCAGTTTGTTGTTGCTGAGGATGCAGCACCATATATTCCGTATGCGGTCGCACCATCAAAGGCTATGCCAAATACGCCATAACTCACGCCGGTATTTATTGCTAAATTCTGTTTTTGTGCAAAGCCATAAAGTCCATATGAAGTTCCATCTGATTCACCACGCGCGTAAACACCATAAGCTGTTCCACCGGATCCAGCGGTGAGAGCATCTGCTTCCGAACGAATTCCGTAAAGAGTTCCTGTGTTTGTGTTTTCATTATTTACCGACAAGCCATATCTGAGGCCCGTCGTATTGTGCTTTCGTTCTGCACGGAGAAGGTATACCGAAGTAGGTGTAGTATTGTCGCCAATTGTTATTCCATTAATGTTTACCTTCATTGTACTGTCACCAAACTGTTTTTGCCCGATGATGGTTTGTGTTAATGAAAGGTTTACGGCTGTGCCAGAGATTTTGTTGACTCCAATTGCGGCTGAGTTACTGATATCAGTGTTAACAATTGTGAAATTTAAGATTTCAGCACTAGCAACGCCACCGGTCTGAATTTCCGATTGACCAACAGAATTTGCGGCAAGGTCAAATGCAGTAAGAGAATTGTCAGCAACTTCTGCACTAGCAACACCGTTGGTCTTAATTTCCGACTGACCAACAGAATTTGCGGCAAGATCATTTGCAGTAAGAGAATTGTCTATTACTTCTGATGTACCAACCGAATTTGGTGCTAGATCACTTGCTGTGAGAGAATTATCTAATACTTCAATTGAAGCAACAGAATTTGCCGCAAGATCATTTGCAGTGAGGGAATTGTCTATTACTTCTGATGTACCAACCGAATTTGGTGCTAGATCACTTGCTGTGAGAGAATTATCTAATACTTCATTTGAAGCAACACCGTCGGTCTGAATTTCAGACTGACCAACAGCATTACTTTGTATCTCATCTGAACCAACTGAATTGGATCCAAGGTGTGAGGCAGTAACTGCACCTGTTCCAATATTTAAAATTGCTATACCTGTTGTAGCGCCGCCGTTTAGTCCGGAGCCAGCCACAACTTCAGTGATATCACCACCAGCGTCATTATCAACACCATCGGCGAAACCGGCAGGGACACCTGTTAAGTTTCCCCATGCCAGATAATATGAAGGTGACTGTGTTCCAAGTTTGAAGGCATTTTCCGCAACACCGGCTGAGTCTGCTCTGAGTGCATGATATGCATGGCCAACAGATGCCAATTTTGTCCTGGGAGTCATCTCAGGGTCAGTACCAACTTTGATGCCCATCCAGATACCGGTGTCATTCAAAAACAAATCATGGGGGATAATGGTTGTGTCTCCCAGATTGTAATTGAGAAACCCATCAACAGCTTCCAACTGTCTGATTCCTGAGTCCCAGAGAGTTGTTCCGGCTGAAGGGTCATCATAAAGCCTGAATCTTATCAGGTAGGCACCATCGGCAACAGGGTTACCGGAGGCATCCAAAAGCCTGCCTTGATAGGCAATTATCTGCGGTACCTCGGCAACAGCAACTAATGCTATTGCCATGCAGATAATTAATGTGATAATTAGTGTTTTTGTTTTCACTTTTCGTCCTTTCAAATATCGTTAGTTTTGTTCACTTGCCAATTCTCTTTCGTTTTCAGCGTCTCTTTCTTCAATCAATTGTTCACGAATGATAGATTTTTCATATGGGTCAAGTCCGTAAACTTCAGGGTGTTGATACAAGCCTTTTTCGCGAGAATCTTTATCAACTTCCACCTGAATTCTGTTAGCAGCTGCATATTTGTCATTTCGTATTCCAGTGACCATCCACGAAACTTTAACATTTGGTTTGTCAGTTCTAATTGCGAATTGGGTACCAGATAATTCTTCTGAAATAATTGCCTGTGCAAATACTCCAATGACTGTAAGTTGATAGCGGAAATCCTTGTTTAAGGCGTCAAAATAGTCAGGCATTACTATAATAGCATCACCATTTCCATCAGTCACCACATTACCATTATATATATTCATCATATCAGGAGATTCAACAAATGAATGATAGAGGTATTTATTTGCAGGATCAAGGGGATGATCAATCCGGAAAGATCCCGAAGATTTGGAGAGCGTTCCCGTGACATGAACATTTCCAGCAAAATATCCGGCATAATTTGCACCGAGGCCAAATGCTGCTGCAAAGATTCCATACGATACTGAACCGGCACCCCCCAAACCACTTGCATAAATACCAAAGGTAGTTCCGGCTGTCTTAGTAGAATGTCCCGCAGTAAAACTTCCACCATATAAATGATTTGCACTGGCAAGATCATTGTCTACATCAGCGTAAACGCCGTATCTGCGTCCACCACCGTCAGCAATGAAGCCAAGGCTTATATATTGACCATATAATCTTCCACTAGCAGTGTTTTGTAAGGTAGTGTATCCACCATATCTAGTACCAGTAGCATTGTATCGTCTTGCGGTCCTTAACAAGAATGTTTCACTTGGAGCATCGTCATCCCCAATGTTAATTCCGTTGCTATTGATTCTAATAGTACTGTCACCATACTGTTTATCTCCCATAATTATCTGTGTAGATGAGAGGTTTACAGCAGTGCCGGAGATTTTTGAAACAGATATAGCAGCTGCACTACTAATATCAGCATCAATTATTGTTCCGTCAGCAATTTCTGAAGATTCAACTCCACTAGTGGCAATTTCTGAAGCGGTAATAGTGTTTGAAGCAATATTTGAAGCAGTTATAGTGTTTGAAGCAATATCGGCTGAAGTAACCGTGCCATCCTGAATTTCCAAGGTACCAACTCCACTTGTTACAATTAGATTTTGATTAATCGAATTTGCGGCAATGTCAATTGTAGTAATTGTAGAGTTGGCTATATCTGCTGAAGTAATAGAGTTATTAATAATTTTTGATGAACCTATGGAATTATCAGCAAGATGCGTAGCAGTAACAGAACCGGTTCCAATATTTAAAGTAACATCACCCGATGATCCTCCTCCTGATAGGCCACTGCCAGCGTTTACAGCAGTAATATCACCAGTGCCAATATTATCAACGCCATCAGCAAAACCGGCTGGGATATTTGTGATACCGCTCCAGTCAGTTGAGTCTGACCTGAGTGCATGATAGGCATGACCAACAGATGCCAATCTTGTGCGAGGTGTCATCTCAGGGTCAGCACCAACTTGAACTCCCAGCCAGAGATTGGCATATTTGGCGAACAAATTATCAGGTATAGCTGTAGTGTCACCAAGATTGTAGCTGAGATTACCGTCGACTGCTTCCAATTGCCTTATTCCACTGTCCCAGAATGTAGAGCCGGCTGATGGGTCATCGTAAATCCTAAATCTTATTAGGTAGGGACCATCAGCAACGGGGTCGCCTATAGCATCCAATAGCCTGCCCTGATAGGCAATTATCTGCGGCACTTCGGCAATAGCTACCAAAGCTATTGCCAGGCATATAATTGTTGTGATAATTAATGTTTTTGTCTTCATTTTTCGTCCTTTCAAAAATCGTTAGCTTGATTTATACTGTTTTCAATTCGTTTATTTTCCTCAATCGTTCTATGTCCACCTACTGCTTTTTCAAGTGGCTGGTTGTATTCTTCATAGTGTAAATATTTCCCTCTTTCGATTCCTTCTTTTGCAACCTCAACCTGGATTCTATTAGCATTTGCAAATTTATCCTGACGGACTCCTGTAACCATCCAGGAAACTTCCATCCCGGGTTCGCCCCCGGAAATCATAAACTGGTTTCCGGAAATTTTTGATGAGATATAAAGATTTGGCCCGGGTGCACCAATTGCCGTAAGCTGGTAGCGGAAATCTTTGTTGAGGGCATCAAAATAATCCGGAAGAATCACAACGGCCGTACCGGTTCCGTCCAGTTGAACATTGCCGTTATATACATTCATCATATCCGGAGATTCAACAAACGAATGGTAGAGGTATTTATTCTCAGGATCCAATGGGTGGTCAATCTTAAATGACCCCGCACCTTTGGAAAGAGTTCCTGTCACCAGTACCTGCCCGACAAAATAACCCCCATAGCTGTTAGTGGCAGAAGTGCCAGATACATATACACCAATTGCAAAAGATCCATCAGAGGCTACGCCATATATGCCATATGACTCTCCGGTTGTTAATGCACTGTTAGTAGCGCTTCCAATTCCATAAACACCGTATCTATTATAACTGTCTGACGATGACCGTCCCAAAACACCATATGTTGAAGCACCGGCTGTCAGCCCGCTTGGTCTGACGGCAGCGCCGTAGACACCATACATAGTTCCGGTTGAAATATTATTTATATAATTATAGAGACCATATCTTGTACTTGTGGTATTGTAATCTCTGTTCAAATAAAGCAGAACTGTATTTGTTGGCGATCCATTGTCACCAATTCTGACTCCGGTGTTATTTATTACTATTGTACTGTCACCGAATTGTTTTTGACCGGTGATAGTTTGCGTTGCTGAGAGATTTACGGCTGTGCCAGAGATTTTTGTGACAGCAATTGCAGCGGCGCTATTAATATCAGCATTCATAATTGTGAGATTTAAGATTTCAGAAGTAGCCACACCACCTGCTGCAATATCAACAGCAGTAATAGTATTTGATGCGATATCAGTTCCTGTAATTGTCGAGTTGGCTATATCAGCTGATGTAACCGAGCCATTTATAATTTCTGAAGACCCCACCGAGTTAACGTCAAGATCATCAGAACTTATGGTACCGTCTAGAATATTACTCGAAGTTACTCCATCAATAGCAATAGACAGGGCTATTGCACCAGCCGGTCCTCCTCCGGTAAGTCCGGCACCTGCCGTAACCGCAGTGATATCTCCGCCGGAATTGTCATCCACATTGTCAGCAAATCCTGCCGGGACATTGACCAAGTTATTCCAGTCAGTATCTACATTGTCAGTTCCATCAGCAAAACCGGCCGGTACATTGACCAGGTTATTCCAGTCGGTGTCGACATCGTCAGTTCCATCAGCAAAACCAACCGGGACATTGGTCAGGTTGTTCCAGTCAGTGTCTACATTGTCAGTTCCATCAGCAAAACCGGCCGGGACGTTGGTCAGGTTATTCCAGTCAGTGTCCACATTGTCAGTTCCATCAGCAAATCCAGCCGGGACATTGGTAAGTCCTCCCCATTCAGTTGAATCTGCTCTGAGAGCATGATAT
>JACZYS010000146.1:0-4448 GCA_022570975.1 Candidatus Zixiibacteriota bacterium
ACTTGAATATTACCAGATAAAGTGAAATTCCCGATGCCACCAGAAATCCAAGAGAATTTACAACCGGCACATAGATAAAATCTTCAGGTTCTCTGACAACAACAAATAGAGTTATAGCAAAAATAAATTTGGCCGTGACGTTTAAAATTGTCACAAATTTCATCTTCTCCATGCCCTGAAAAAACCAGACCGGAAAAAATGCCTGTCCAACGGCAATACCGTAACTCAACAGGTAAAGCATTTGGTCCTCCCGGAACTTATCAAAACTTGATGTAATCAATAAGAGAATCAGAATACCCAGAATCAGAAAACAGGACTTGATAATCATAACCGACGAAAAAATTTCGTTCAGCTTTTGTCGGTTGTCCCGGTTAACAGAAATTTCTCTTGTTGCCGAAAGATTAAAACCGAAATCGGTAAGGATTATGAAATACTGGTTAAAAGCAAAGGCGAACATAACCAGACCAAATTTTTCTGCACCCAATACTCTGACCAGATAAGGGAAAGTAATCAAAGGCAGCAGAAAGTTGGCCAGCTGCAGAAAGGAGAGGGAAACAAAATTTTCCAGTAACTGTTCTTTTCCCCCGCCTCTAAATTTTTCTGTGATAAATTCTCTTAGCCCCATTCTTCTTGCTCTTTATTTATTTGACCGTGAAAATCTGCTTAAAGTGCCTCTAAGAGAGTCTTCTTGTAGCCGCATTCCGGCATTTTGTCAATTAGTTTGAGATACTGTTCTTTGGTTATGAAATTATTCTCAAAGGCAGTGTACTCGGGATAACCAAGGGACAATTTTGTGCCGGTATCCATTTTTGAGACGCAGTTGCCAACTTCCAGAAGACTGTCATAAGAACCACAGTCAAACCACCTATTTTCTTTTTTTATGTGAACAACACGCAGGTTTTCTTTGGCAAGATACATCTTGTTTATGTCTGTAATTTCAAGCTCTCCCCTTGGCGATGGTTCAAGGGATTTTGCAATCTCAACTACCTGCGATGAATAAATATAAATACCAACCACGGCCAGATTTGATTTTGGCTCTTTTGGTTTTTCTATCAGCGATAATACTTTTCCGTTTTCGTCCACTTCCACGATTCCAAACGCTTCGGGATTTTCAACCGGATAGCTGAAAACGACGGCTCCCTTTTCAAATGATTTAACCGCTTCTGAAAAACTAAATTGACCTAAAAAAATATTGTCACCAAGCAAGAGAGTTACATTATCATTTGCGATAAATTCTTCCCCAATTATGAAAGCATCGGCAATCCCTTTTGGCTCAGCTTGAATTTTATAACTAATCTTGATTCCAAACTGCGAGCCATTGCCGAGCTGTTTCTCATACATCGGCAGATATTGCTCGGTGGTTATTATTAAAATATGTTTAATGCCTCCGTCCATGAGAGTGGTCAATGGGTGATATATTACCGGTTTGTCATAGACTAAAAGAAACTGTTTTGAAATTGTTTTTGTTACCGGATAAAGGCGGCTTCCGCTGCCACCGGCCAAAATTATTCCTTTCATATAATTCTCCGCATATTAATTACCCAACCGCCGGGCTAATATATTCTTGTAAAGCCTCCTGCCAGTTTCTCATTTCATATATCTTATTGAGTTTGCTGTTATCCAAAGTGGAATATTGAGGTCGTTTTGCTTTTGTATGAAATTCTGTGTAAGAGACCGGTTCAATATCCATAGTTACATTCAACAATTCAAAAATCTTTTTTGCAAACTGATACCAGGAACAATTGCCAGAGTTGCAGAGGTGATAAAGACCATAATCTTCATTACCCGATGTTATAACGGCCAGTATTGCATTTGCAGCGTCAACAGCGTAGGTAGGTGACATAAACTGATTTTCAATCACACGCAATTGTATTTTGTCATTATATGAAGAAATCATTTTTCTGACAAAGTTATAATTTGACTCATCGTTCATCCTTCGCCCATACAAGGATGAAATCCTGAAAATGAAATATTTGCTGGTGGTATCTTTTATCAGTTCTTCTCCTTTGAGTTTTGACTGGCCGTAAATATTTAACGGCGATGGTTTGTCAGTTTCCGTATATCCGTTTTGGGATTCACCGTCAAAAACATAGTCAGTGGAGATATGAATCAGACAAATATTGTTGTCCTTACAGAATTTTGCCAATTTATGCGGAAACTCGGCGTTCAAACTGAAACTCTTTTTAGGATTTGATTCACATTCATCAACTTTATGATAAGCAATACAGTTTATCAAGTAGTTTGCGTCTTTATAAGAACCCAAATTGCTTTCCAGATCGTCTTGCTCGGCATCAAACTTACTTCTCGTAAGGGGCTGCATAAACAATCCTTTTGATTGAAGCACCAGAGCCGACCCTAACTGCCCGTTGGCTCCCAATACAATAACATTATTCATATGATATCTTATGAAATATCAAGGACACCGCCATACATCTCAACTTCTTTTCGCAAATTTTTGTCTTCGGTCAATTTCTTATACCAGTCCAAAGTTATAGTTTTATCAGTTTTATGAATAATATTTTCATCCACAGCATGGACAATTTCTTTTACTCCATCCTCGATAGACCGTTTTGCTTTCCAGTTTAAGGTCTTCTCTACTTTATCAAAAGATAAAAGATAATTTCTGTGGTCTGGGTCTCCATAAAACTCTATCTCCACAGAAAGATTAAGAGTCTCATGTACAATTTCTGCAATTAGTTTGGCCAGCGGCTCTATCTGAAAATTATTTTTTTCACTGCCAATATTGAAAATCTCAGAATTTATCAGCCCGGCCTCAACCGTCAACAGATGAATCATTAAGTCGGTAGTATCTTCAATATGAACCATCGGGCGGAACTGTTTGCCATCGCGCATCAAGGGTAGTTTACCTTTTCTTATGGCAAAATATGTCATGGCATTAACGGCCAGATCAAAACGCATCCGGGGTGATAACCCGAATACGGTCGCCTGGCGAATAACGGTAACGACAAAATCATCGCTCCCCAATGGGAGACAAGACTGCTCAGCTTTTTCATTGGCTCTGGCATAAACAGTGAGAGGGTTGGTCCTGTCTGTTTCTGATACTTTCTTGTCACTGAATCCGTAAATCGACGCACTCGATGGCAGAATATATCTTTTGGCTCCGTTTTCTTTGGCCATTTTTGCGGTGCTTACCCGGCTCTCGAAGTTTATTTCCATCGTTTCTTTGCTGAACAGTTCGGCGCTGGGATCATTTGAGATAGCTACAAGGTCTATGACAAAATCTACATCTTCAAAGAGGTCATGTTTAAGTCTGCGAGAATCGTCTTTAATCTTGATTAAGTTCTTGTTCTCGGTGAGTGTTTCCTGGCCAAAGAAAAAACGGTCCACCGCTTTCACTTTGTATCCTTTTACCAAAAGTTTTGGGACTAAGACAGAGCCAATATATCCGCCGGCACCGGTCACAAGGACTGTTTTCATCGGTTGTCAATCTTCAGGTTTAGTGATTCAAACGAGGGGGCCTTCATATCTTTGTCCGAGAGAATCGGGTTTTCCACATCCCACTTGATATTGATTTGAGGCTCGTTCCAGATAAATGAACGTTCATGTTCGGGTGAATAAATTTCGTCAACCTTATATTCTACTTCGCAGTTATCTGAAAGAGAACAGAAGCCGTTGGCGAAATTTTTGGGAACAAAAAGCTGATGTTTATTCTCGGCTGATAAATTAAAACCAAGCCATTTCAAAAAGGTTTTACTCTGGGTTCTTAAGTCAACGACGACGTTTAAAATTTCTCCTTTTATCACCCTTATAAGTTTGCTCTGTGACTTTGCCTCAAGCTGAAAGTGCATTCCGCGGATTGTACCCTTGCTTATAGAAAGAGAGTGATTGTCCTGAATAAACTCTACATCAATCCCGGCATCTTTATATTTCTCTTTGGAATAGCTTTCCATGAAAAAGCCCCGGTTATCATTGAAAACGGTTGGCTCAATGAGCAATAATCCGTCTATTTCTGTCCCTGTTACTTTCATAATTCCATATACATTCGAAGCTGTTAGATCTGCTACACATCTTAATCCTGGGAGAATATTTTCATATTTTGCCTGTTTTACAACAAAAACTTGATTCTCAAAATGACATGGATTGTCTTTTCGTATAGTATTATTTGCTCGTAATTTAATTAGCCCTTATTGAAGTAAAAAAAGTGGCGCCCCGCAGAATTGAACTGCGGACACACGGATTTTCAGTCCGTTGCTCTACCAACTGAGCTAGGGCGCCAGTTAAGGTCCGAAGTTCGAAAACTTACGATTAAATAAAAATAAGTCAATAAAAATCAGCTCATTTAACCAAAAACCGTCTGGTAGTTGGAGCTAACAGAAAATAAACAGCTCCTAAAGATGCAAACAGGAGAACCAAATCTTCAACAGTTTTATAGTCAATGATAACATTTAAAATAATGACCCCGTTCAACACTAGCAGACCGTACCAGC
>JACZYS010000146.1:4458-6525 GCA_022570975.1 Candidatus Zixiibacteriota bacterium
ATAATTGCCAGGGTAATATAATTTCCCATATTGCTGTAATCCCTGTCAATAAAGCTTAAAACAACTTTCACAAGTCCATAGAGGACAAAAATTCCGGTAAAAATTAGACCGTGCAGAGCGGCAATTTTAAAACTAAGGGGGAAATTTTTCATTTTATCACTCATACAAAATTCCAATCCTTTTATTATATAATTCTCAACTTATATGCAATCCAAGCAGTCCGGCGCCAATAAATCCGGCATCATTGCCAAGAATTGCTTTTTTTACTATCAGCTTTTCAACAGCAGAATCAAAAGCTATTTTTCTTAAATCTTTTTCTACAAGCTCGACAAATTTCAAGCTGCCATCTGCGACCCCGCCGCCGATAATTACGGCCTGGGGATTAATCAGATTGACAACTCCGGCAATTCCAACGGCCAGATAATAGGCGGCTTCCTCGATAACTTCGCGCGCAACGGTGTCACCTTTATCAAAGGCCAAAAAGATTTTTTTGATGGTCAGGTTTTCCGGCTCGCCTTTAAGTATCTCTTCGAAGTCTTCTGTCATATGCTTGGACAACAGCTTTTTAGCGGATTTAGTTATAGCTTTAGATGAACAGTACAATTCCAGACATCCCCTGTTGCCGCAGTTACATTTTTCACCATCGGGATTGATCGAAACATGTCCCAATTCACCGGCGGAAAAATTTGAACCCCTGTAAACTGAGCCGTTCATAATCAAGGCACCGCCTATTCCGGTGCCGATGGTAAGGCAGACAGCAGAATTAAATCCGGCTGCCGCCCCAAATTTCTGTTCTGCAAGGGCCATGGCATTGGCATCGTTATCTACATAAACCGGTATATTAAGATGTTTTTTCAGATGAGCACCAATTGCTATCCCTTTCCAATCTTTTATGTTGGGACAGACACTTATCACCTGACCGCTGTTGATATCTACCGCACCCGGGGAGCCAACACCAAGCTGTTTGATTTCCAGCTCTTCTTCTGAAGCATGGAGCAAAAGCTGTTCGGCAATATTGGTCAGTTTATGTATGAGCGGAGTGGCGCCTTTATTGGATTCGGTCGGTCTATGACTTCGGTATATAACCTTAGCCGTTTCATCAAATATACCAAATTTGATATTTGTTCCGCCTATATCAATACCGGCAAAATATTGTTTCTCAGACATAATTCAAAGACGCTCTTTGAGATACTCAATCAGTTTATCTTCCGGGATAGTTTCCTGAATATTATCAGCTTTAAGCCATTCTTCCCTGTCGGCCATATCGGTCGCCTTCTCTTTTCCCACGACCAAATTCTTGACCGTTACCTGATTTTTGGCCAGTTCATCGGAACCAATAATAACCGCAAAGGGAATTCCCACCCGGTCACAATATTGGAATTGCTTGGTAATTTTTTTGGTTTCTCCGGAATAAATTTCTGATGGAATACCTGCTTCTCTCAACTTGTTCAAAATTTCCAGATATTTTGGCAGTGAGTCTCTGTCCATCACCGTCACCAGAACTTTTGAAACTGCTTTCTGGAGCTCAATTGCCTTTAAATCTATCAATGCGGCCATCAGTCTGTCGACACCAATTGATGACCCCACCGCCGGAATGGAGCGCCCCAAAAACCGATCGACCAAATTATCATACCTGCCGCCGGAAAAAACCGAACCAAACTCAGGTAGATCTAAAAGAGTCGTCTCAAAAACCGGTCCGGTATAATATCCAAGTCCTCTTACGATGGTTAAATCAATTTCAGTTTTAGATTCATCAATGGACATTGACTGCAAGTATTTTTGAATTGTTTCAAGTTCCGAAACACCGGTCTCAGATATTTCTATGCCCTGTAAAAGATTCATTGCTTTTGGAATGGCATCAGTGTTTTTTGATTCGGCAATATCCAAAAACTGTTCGAGCTTCTTAATCTCTGAAGCAGATAAATTTATGCCCGGGATTTTATCGCCTGATTTATCAATGCGACCCTCTCCCAATTCTCTTACAACCGCCTCTCTTCCCTGTTTCTCAAGTTTGTCAATAATCCTCATTACGTCGGCACTTTTGTCTTCAGGAATTTTGGCATACTG
>JACZYS010000147.1 GCA_022570975.1 Candidatus Zixiibacteriota bacterium
TCAATGAAGTTGGGGTGGAAGCAATAAGAAAAAAATCAATTGAAATGACAGGCCGGCTTATAGATTTGGCCACAGAAAAAAACTGGCCAATTATGACTCCCCGAAATCCGGCTGAAAGAGGTGGAACGGTTTCGATAAATATTGAAAATGCTCAGGGGGTTGTCCGAGAGCTTTTGTCTCGTAATTTCTTAGTTGATTTTCGTCCAAAAGCCGGGATAAGAATCTCTCCCCATTTTTATAACAACCCGGACGAAATTGATAATGTCATCAGCGAAATTGACTCTATCATAGTAAATAAGTCATACGAAGGACATATAAAGTAATGGAAAGAAAAATAATAGACATCAGTTATCCACTCGACGACAATATTGCTGTTTGGGAGGGTGACAAAAAATATTCCACTGAGTGGACAATGAAAATGGCCAACAGAGACCCGGTGAATGTTGGGGCAGTCATTATGTCCCTGCACACCGGCACTCATGCCGATGCTGTTTACCATACTCAAGAGAGCGGGCAAAAAATTGATGAGGCAGATGTTTCTATATACATCGGCCTGGCTGAAGTTATAGATTGTTCAGGAGAAAAAATAATCAAAGCTGACAATGTGGACAAAGCCAATGAAAAGACCAAACGGCTTTTGTTTAAAACCAACTCTGCTGACATAAAAGTTTTCAATAATGTTTTCACATATTTTACTGATCAGGGGGCAAAAGAGATTGTCAGCCGGGGTGCGGTTTTGATAGGGATTGATACGCCTTCGGTGGATAGGGCTGACTCAAAAACTCTGCCGGTGCACAAAATATTTGCCCGTGGAAACGTGGCCATCCTTGAAAATCTCAACTTGCAGAATGTAGAAGCAGGAACTTATGAACTCATCGCCCTGCCTTTAAAATTGGTCGGCATGGACGCCTCCCCGGTGAGGGCGGTGTTAAGGGAGTTGGGTTAAGTCATAATGTCATCCTCGTGCAGACGGGGATCCAGTTTTCTTGTCATTCCAGCGCAAGCTGGAATCCAGACTTGTAACAGTAGGATAATTTTTGTGGGCGGCAGGCGCCCTCGTCTGCCCCTTTCTTGTGAATCAATATTTCAATTGGCAGGATCACGGGGATCCTGCCTTGCAAAACTTGTTCCAATAATCTAGTTCAAGTGGAAAATTAACAACCCATGAATTGTATCCATTCCTGTTGCTCTTTCGGGTTGGTTAGTTACTAAAACCAGGTAATTTGACTTTGGATAATAAACAACATTTGAAAATGTATAGTTCTTGTAAATCCCTCCGTGGTAGGTGTAAATTAGTTCAGCTTTAACACCAGTAAATTGCGGCAAGTCAAAGTAGTTACTCAAGCACTCTTTTTTCCAGTCTTTTGCAGTTCCTAATCCTCCCCCAGGTGCTATTCTGCGATATGTAGCTTGAAAAGTAGAATCAAAAATTGGAACGGTGAAAAATGCTGTATCACTTATCATATATTTTCCAGATGAATCTCTTAATGTAATTCCTTCTTCATATTTGAGTGCACCCATTGCAGAAATTGACGAATCGTTACTATAGTAGTCAGCCCATCTTGTCCAAACTTTTGATTTGCTATGCTCTAGCGATATTATGAATGATTCCTTTAATCCACACTCGCCTCCTCGAAGGACATCAAGGAACAAAAGCCCGTATTCACCTTCGGTTTTACCGTGAATCACAAACTTATGTTCGCAGATCGATGAACTCATAGCATAGGTAGAGATAATTATAGTAATTACCAGAGAAGAAATTATTTTCTTAGTAAGCATTTTGTAGTCCTCTTGTTGTTGGTTGTCCCTTTGTTGTTATACAATATTTCAAATGGCAGGATCACGAGGATCCTGCCCTACGAATAATCCTACGCTTTATATTCCCGCTTGACGGTGGTTTGGATGCCGCCGCGGTTGTGGAAGGTGCCTTCCAATACTAATCGTTTTGGTTTGATTGCCCTGACAATATCATCGACAACTTTATTGACCACGTTCTCGTGAAAAATCCCCTTGTTACGATAGACAAGCAGATACTCTTTGAAACTTTTTAGTTCAAGACACAATTTATCCGGAGAAAAAGTCAGGCTAAGCGTTGCGAAATCCGGCAGGCCGGTTTTGGGGCAGATGCAGGTGAATTCATCGGTGGTCATGGTGATGTCATAATCACGGTCGGGATAAACGTTTTCAAAGGTCTCAATTTCAGGCGTTTCCCAGTCCCTTATATCCCCTTGCAGGTTATCATAGTTAGATTCTGACATAGCTATAAAATATAGACAAATCCGAGAATTTATCAATAGGCATTAATCAGTCAATTATCAACCGGGCAGAGATTGCAAATCGGTGAGATATTGATATATTATGGGCTATGAATGACAAGAAAAAAGCGGTCTTATTGCTGAGCGGCGGGATAGATTCTTATACCTGTTTGGCCATGGCCAGAACAAGTTACAGCCTTTATATAATTTCATTCAATTATAATCAGTCACATAAACTGGAGCTGGAAGCGGCAAAAAAGATTGCCGAGTCAATGGGCGTAGAAAAACATATCATTATTGATATTGATTTGAGCAAATTTGGCGGTTCGGCTTTGACCGATGATATAGCCCTGCCCAAAGATATTCCGATTGGTGAAATTGGAAAAGAGATTCCGGTCAGTTATGTTCCGGCCCGCAACACTATTTTTCTGTCGCTGGCTTTGGGCTGGGCTGAAGTGCTTGGTGCAGAAGCTATTTTTATTGGTGCCAATGCCGTGGACTATAGCGGATACCCGGACTGCCGTCCGGAGTTTATTGAGGCCTTTGAAAAAATGGCCAACTTAGCTACCAAAACCGGGGTGGAGGGGAATAAAATTGAGATCAAAACCCCGCTTATAAATCTTTCGAAATCAGAAATTATAACCAAAGGAATCGAGCTGGACCTGGATTATTCGCTGACGCTCAGCTGTTATGAGCCCGATGAGAATTCTCTGGCCTGCGGAAGATGCGACAGTTGCCGGTTGCGGCACAAGGGATTTGCTGATGCCGGTATTGATGACCCGACAAACTATTCACACCCGGTTGTCCTATAAATGAAATATGTTCCCAAACTGAAAGAGATGCCGGAAATTCCGGCCGATAAGCTCCCGGTATCTGAAATGTTTTATTCCATTCAGGGGGAAGGACGTTTTGCCGGCTGCCCGGCTTTGTTTATCCGGCTCAAGTATTGTAATTTGGGCTGCAGTTGGTGTGACACCCGTTTCACCTGGGACTCTGATAAAATAGAAGCGGGGGAGTTGCTCACGAATTATGAAATAACAGAAAAGGCAATTAAGTTGACGGGAAAAAGAAATGATATCATGCCATCCATCCATGTTGTAATTACCGGCGGAGAGCCAATGCTTCATCAACTCAAAATACCCAAACTAATTTCTATTATGAAAAAAAATGGCTTTGCCATTTTTGAGATAGAAACTAACGGGATGTATGTTCCTACAGATGAAATGAAAGAAGCAATCAGCTGGTGGAACTGCTCTCCCAAGTTGACCAATAACGGGTTGGATAAAAGGGTGAATATTGTTCCCGAAGCTCTAAGAGTAATCAGCGATACGAAAAGAGCAGATTTCAAATTTGTGGTCAGAAACAGTGAAGATATAACCGAGCTTGAAAATGATTATATGAAATATATCCCCAAAGAGAATATAATGCTGATGCCGGAAGGATGGACGGTGAGAAAACAAAAAGAATCTATGCCATGGGTGATGAAAATTTGCCGGGAAAAAGGATTACGGTTTTCACCTCGTTTACATATATTGTCCTGGAACAATGCCAGAGGAAAGTAGTCGTGAAAGTTAAGCTGAGCAAATATTTTACATTTGAAGCCTCTCATCGGTTAGATCACCTGCCAGAGACACACCCGTGCTATAATCTACACGGCCACAGTTATAGAGTGTTAGTAGAGGTAAGTGGTGAAGTAGATGAGCAGACCGGTTTCTTAATTGATTATGCCGATATCAAAAAGATAGTTAAGCCAATTGTCAGGCGGTTGGATCACACTCACTTAAATGACATTGAAGATTTACAAATATCATCGACCGAGTTTATCGCCCGCTGGCTCTGGAAAAAAATTAAGCCGGAGCTGGGACTCTTGTCAAAAATTACGATTTATGAAACAGACTCAACCAGCTGTGAATATTCAGGAGAATGACAGGTTGTATCTTTTTCTATCCTCATTTTTTGTACTCAGAATATTATGAATTCGTTCACCTCAAGCCATAATTATTAGGAGAATTGATGCGAAAATTTACGGCCGTTAAATTGCCAATCTTTCTTTTTCTAATTCTAAGTCAAATCTGTAAGGCGGAAAAAATAGGCGACGCATACTGGCAGCAGGAAGTAAACTACAAAATTGATGTCACGCTTGCCGATGACGAGCGAACAATCAGCGGTAAAATTGAGATTGAATATATAAATAATTCACCCGATACGCTCAGCCTGCTCTATATAAAAGCCTTTCCCAATGCCATTCAAAAAAACTCGTACGCCGATGAAAAACGCAGGTGGATGAATGATTATTCTTTTGCGTCATTAAAACCAATTCAGGAAGGCTCACTTAATCTCGAATCTCTTAACAAAGAAATCTGCACCGTTGAGCTTGACAATACAATCGGTCGGATAGATTTAGCAAAAGCTGTTCTGCCGGCAGATACGGTTTATCTGAGTTTCAGTTTTACCACCGTTTTGCCAGAACCTGATAATATGAGAATGGGACTAAATGGCGGTACAACCAAAGCGGCCTATTGGTATCCGCAGATGTGCGTCTATGACAGGGAAATGGGGTGGGTTAATTCTCAGTACATTGGCTGGGGGGAATGCTATGGCGATTTTGGAAAGTTTGATGTCAATATAACAGCACCGGAAAAATTGGTTGTAGCCGCATCGGGGATTTTGCTAAATAGAGAAGAAACACTTCCTGATGAACTGAGAGAAAAACTTGACATAAGAAATTACTTGAAGCCAAAAGATGAATGGCCGCTGTTTGATTTTGATGAGGGGAAAAACAAAACCTGGCATTATCTGGCTGAGAATGTAAATGACTTTGCTTTTACCACTTCATCAGATTTTTGTATTGACTCAGGTTCCATCAACGGTGTGAAAGTTGTTGCCTATCCGCTAAAAAATAAAGCAAAGAGATGGGAAACGGCCGTCCGACTGGGCAAAGAAGCGATTGAGACTTTTTCTGAATTATATTATCCATATCAGTGGCCGGTAATGAGAATTTGCGACGCTTTCAGTGGGATGGAATTTCCGATGATTACTAATTGTAGCGGTGGAGAGCCATCGCCGCGGTTTGCACTTTTGCTCTATCATGAAATTGGTCACCAGTGGTTTATGGGGCAGGTTGGATCCAATCAGCTTGACCGGCCGTTTTTGGACGAGGGTTTTACTACTCATCTGGAGCATGTTGCTATGGAAAAGTATCTCGGACGGGAGGGGAATTATGACTATTTCACCAACTGGTATTTAAAAAGATATGCACCCCCCACCGAAGATCGCAACGCTCGTGGTTTTTTGCCCTTGCTTGATGTGATAAAAAAGGGATACGACAAGCCGATGATTTTTTCATATGACCAGGGGGAAGAATATTATCCGTACCGTTATTCGGCTTATTATAAATCGAGCATTATGCATTACTCTCTCCGGTCAATTTTTGGGGATACTTTATATTTTGAAGCAATGCATTACTATTGCTCTAAATGGTTTTTCAAACATCCCTATGAAGATGATTTTAAAGAAGCCTTTGAACATGTCACCGGCAAGCAGATGGATGCATACTTTCAGCAATGGTTTTATAGCCGGAAGAGACTTGACTATGCTTTTGATGGAATCAAAAAAGAGAAGAAAAATAACAAGTACAATTATACGGTCAAAATAAAACGCCCGGGCAAGTTTATCTCGCCAATAGATATTGCCGTCATATGGGAACAGGGCGATACAACTTTCTACACCGTGGCTCCGGAAGGAATGGGTTACAACAAACCGGGGTATGTTATGTTGCCAGAGTGGGAACAGTTTAGAAGGCTGAGCGATGAGTATCAGTTTAAAGTTGAAGCTCAACGTCAGATTAAAAAAATTGTCATTGACCCGGGAAATCTTTTGCTTGATGTTAACCGCATGAACAATGCCTCTGGATTTTTACCTCCAATTGAGCTCAGAATTGATAATTTGAAATATGACCGCACTCCGGTAAACCGATATGCCCTTAGAGTCCGACCTGATATCTGGTACAATGACGGCAGCGGGGTGCAGATTGGGTTTCATTCTCATGGCTCTTATTTTGAGAATGAAAATAAATTCTCGCTTGATTTCAAATTAGGAGCAGAGGATGGTAAACCAGGAATTGATTTCTCATATTCCCATCCATCAAAATTGCTCGGTTATAATTCTTCGGTTGCAACAAGAGTGCTTCGTGCTGATGAGAGTATATATATATCTAGTTCTATAAAGAAACATTTTAAACCATTTTATTCACGTCCGGA
>JACZYS010000148.1 GCA_022570975.1 Candidatus Zixiibacteriota bacterium
CTGATTTAGCCTATGACATTTTTGTAACCGAAGGTAACTGGATAAATGTCTCAATCCGGGATGCCCGTATAAATTCTCCCCGTATTATCACTCGCAAGAGCAAGAAATCTATGCATAAACTTAAAGTCCACCAGGGAGACGGCTCCGGTCAGATTTCTTTTCAAATGAAAAAAAGAGTGGACAACTGGCACCATAAATTAGAAAGCAACCCGCCCCGGATTCAGATTTCTATCCCCGATATAAATTTTGAAATGGATCCGCCTGACACCCACCCGGTTATTGGTCCTGACAATAATATTAATGTTATCGTTATTGATGCCGGACATGGCGGAAAACATTATGGTGCAATTGGCCAAAAAGGTACCAGAGAAAAAGATGTCTGTCTGGGTATCGCCAAGAAACTGGCCAAAATTATAAGAAAAGATAAACAGTTCAAAGTGATAATGACAAGAGACCGGGATGTGACGATCTCTTTGGAAGACAGGGCTGAAATCGCCAATAAGGCTTCCGCAGACTTATTCATTTCAATCCACGCCAACGCCTCGCTCAAAAAACATGTCAGAGGCTGGAATGTTTTCTTTTTGGCTCAGGCAAGTAATGATTCGGCCAGAGCCGTGGCCCAGTTTGAAAACTCTACTTTTCTTCAGGATGAAAAATCGTATTCCTCATCGAGCAATGATGACATCGAGGGAAATCAGGTCTTAAGTATTCTCAACGAAATGATTATGACTGAATTTCAGGTGGAGTCACATGATTTTGCCATGATGGTTGACAAAGAATTCAGAAAAAATCTTAATACACCGGCAAGAGGAGTTGATCAGGCCGGATTTTATGTTCTTAATATGGTTTTTTGTCCGTCAATTTTAGTGGAAGCAGCTTTTATCTCTAACAGAACCGAAGAAAAACTTCTCAAGTCAGACAGGTATCAGAATAAGCTTGCCAAGGCAATTTATAAGGCTATAAAAAGGTTCAAGTTTAAGTATGAAAGCAGTTGACCTTTTGGTCGCTTTTCATAATTATTTGATATGAATATCAACTCACCGATTGGCATTTTTGACTCCGGTGTCGGCGGACTGACCGTAGCCAGAGAGCTCTTTAGTCTCTTGCCGTCGGAAGATATAATTTATTTCGGCGATGTCGGCAGAACACCCTATGGCGGACGTTCTGAAAATATTATCAAACAATTCACCCGGCAGGATATATCTTTTCTCATGGAGAAAAAGGTTAAACTGATAATCTGTGCCTGCAATACTTCCTCCGCAGTCGCAATTGAAGATGTGAAAGACCGTTTTGATGTAGAGATTATCGGCGTAATCAAACCGGGTGCAACGGTTGCGGCCGACAAAACTAAAAACGGAATGATTGGTGTGATAGGCACCCGGGCGACAATTAATTCTGATGCCTATGCCAAAACAATCAAGCGGATTGATCCAAAACTAAATGTCATCTCTCACCCCTGCCCTCTTTTTGTTCCTCTTGTCGAAGAGAACTATTTGGAAAACGAAGCTGCCAAAATAATTGCCGGAAATTATTTGCAAGTTATGAAAGATGCCGGGATAGATACTTTGGTGTTAGGTTGCACTCATTATCCATTGATGAAAGATATAATCTCACAAATCATGGGTGACTCGGTAAGATTGATAGACTCTGGCGAAGAGACCGCAAAAGCGGCCCAACATTATCTTTACTCAATAACCGCCGTCAAAGAGTTTGTAGAAAAATCAAAAGGGGAGCGGAAATTTTATGTATCTGATGTTCCTCACCAGTTTTCTGGTATCGCCAGCCGTTTCTTAGGACATAATATTGACTCTATCGAGCAGGTTGATATTACCAAATATTAATTCCTGTAAGTCAGGATCCCCTTCGGTGTCGACAGTTTGTTTACTCGGTCATTGCGAGCCTTGCGCGGCAATCCGCTCTGATTTGTATTAGGATAAATCGAAATCGGATTCCTTCGCCGAACTTCGCAATGACTCAACCTATTATTTTGTGGGCGGCAGACGCCCTCGTCTGCCCCGACTGCTGATAAATAGATGTCAGGAGCGTGGGGCTCCTGACCTACAAGACATTATTTGTGGGCGGCAGACGCCCCCGTCTGCCCCAACTGCTGATAAATAGATGTCAGGAGCGCGGGGCTCCTGACCTACAAGAAATTATTAGCTGCCATCCTAAGCAAAACATTACCCTCTAAGTCAGTTTGAGCGGAGTCGAGAACCCTATATACAAAGATTGTCCTTGTAAATCCGACCATATTCTCCTTACTTTACGACAATGAAAATTGTCTTAGCAACAAACAATGTTGATAAAATTAAAGAGATGAAATCTCCACTGCTTGAGAAACTTAAACTGTTTCAGGAATTGCAATGAAAATTGTCCTTGCAACAAACAATGTTGATAAAATCAAAGAGATGAAATCTCTGCTCGCTGATTTGCCGGTTGAAATTTTGACTCGTGATGATTTTGAGAATTTCCCCGATGTCGATGAAACCGGGAGTACCCTCGAAGAAAACGCCATGATAAAAGCTACCGCCGTCACTGCATTTTGCGACCTCCCGGCCCTGGCCGATGACAGTGGGCTGAATGTTGATGCCTTACACGGTGCGCCGGGGGTTTATTCTTCCCGATTTGCAGGGGAAGATGTCACCTACTTGGACAATAACAAAAAGCTGATAGAAAAACTACAGGGCGTAGCTCAAAGTAAAAGAACAGCCCGTTTCCGTTGTGTGATTGCTATCGACTGGAACGACGGCGAGACTGACCTGGTTGAAGGCTCGGTAGAGGGATTTATCACCGAGGATATTGCCGAGGGTAAAGGGTTTGGTTATGACCCGGTTTTCATGCATCCGCCATCTGGCAAACGGTTTTCTGAAATGACAGTTGAAGAAAAAAACCAAGTCTCGCACCGGGGTTTGGCGTTGCTGGAAATTAAGAAAGCAATTCAGGAGCGTCTGGGGTAACTCTGGGATGGACGAAAAATACAAAGTCGATACCGATTTATTCCTAAGAAAGCTGTCGGAACAAATATCAAAATATTCACTAATACAAAGTCTCTTTGGTCTAAAAACATATATTAAGTCCAAATCAAAAGTCAAAGAACCAGTTTTTACTTATAATAACAATCAGACAATGGGTTACCATGTATTCCCATTCATAATAGACAGATTTATCAGAACTTGCACTAATTCTAAACCCGAACTGTTTTTGACCAATCTATTGATTGATTGGGTGATAGATAAATACCGTAATTTTTCTGAGATGGAAGAATCATATAAGTCTAAGGAACATTTAAGAAAGCGGACCTACGAAACTTTAATAAGAATTTCTTACGAGCAATTTGGCTATCAAGAAACCAATCGAACATTAGTACCTAGGGCATTATATCTTTACAAGGAAATACCAAATAGTAACACTGAAAAACATTCATCTTTTGTCAATTCTATAAATCTGGTCTGTGAAAAACTATTTCGAGTTGACATTGAAGAACTTTTATTTGGAACATTTTTGATTACAGCTGAAGGAGACTTGAAATTGTACTTCAAAAAGCACTTAACAATTGATGATTCCTTGAAGGACAAGGTTCCAAACCCTGATACAATAAACATAATTTTGGAGCAATTTTCAATATCTCCAGAAGAATATCTTAAAGAATCGTATAAGCGTGATTCCACTTCAACAGCTTTCATAAAAAATTACCCATTTGTTATATTTGATTTCCCAATCATTCGTTTTCGCGATTTTTGCGTATTACCATATCCTCAACTTTTGTTAAGTAGAGTTACAGATAGACTAGATACCGCTATATGCGAATTTGATAATTCTAATAGGGAAAAAGGAAAGTATATTGACAGTTTCGGTGAAGTATTTAGTGAATATATTGGACTTCTCCTATATGATTGTTCTAATAAAAATAGAGTTTATGATTTGGATAAGATTCCCAACTATTCAAGAGAGAGAGCTGATTGGCTAATCACATCGGGAAAAAGTGTAATAATCTTTGAATGTAAATCTCAAAGATACAAGTATAGTTTAAAATCTACTGGAAATCTGGATGAACTTGATTCTTTCATGAGTAATAGATTACGAAAACCCATAAAACAGTTAATAAACACGGAGAATCAAATTAGAGATGACGTTATTAATTTCCCTAATATAAAATCTTCGTTTACATGCCACAAAGTAATTGTTGTATTAGAAAATTTCCATTTTGCTAATCTGTTATTCGATTGCTTGCCAGATAATAGAGAGATACGGAACTTACAAAAATACAATATACACATTATTTCTGTACTAGACCTAGAGGTTCTCTTAACTAGTAATTTTTCTCGTCAGATTGTTGATATTCTTGAAAGTTGGTTCAAGAACATTTCAGAGTTCCCAATTCTTAGACAATATATTTTTTCAAAGAAGAATTATAAAAAAGACAAGAATAATATCCTAGATCATAAGTTAAACAAATTCTTTGGTACAAAAAATAGAAACTTATAGCTACTTATCTTTAGATACTCCTCCCTACAACTTATCAGCGACCGCTTGGGCGACCTCCAATGTCGTACTGGTTCCGCCCATGTCATAGGTGCGGACGGTGCCTTCTTTGATGACATCGGCTATCGCACCCTCAAGAGCAATTCCTTTGTCGGTCTCCCCCAACCAGTCAAACATCATCTTGGTCGTCAGCAGCATGGCCATCGGGTTTACTTTATACTGCCCGGCATATTTGGGAGCAGAGCCATGAGTAGGTTCAAAAACAGCGTAGTTATCACCCAAATTTCCTGATGCTGCAAAGCCAAGCCCGCCAACAAGTTGAGCGCATAAATCAGAGATGATATCGCCAAACAAGTTGGTCGTAGCCAGCACAGAATAATCGGTCGGATTTTTTACCAGCCACATGCACATGGCATCAATATTTGTTTCCCAGAGTTCTATTCCCGGATAGTTTTTTGCCACTTCACGGGCGGTGCGAACCATCAACCCGGAAGTTTCCCGGACAACGTTAGGTTTTTCAACCACGGCCACAGATTTCCTTCCGTTGGCTTTGGCAAATTCAAAAGCATCGGTCATGATATTTCTACAACCGTTGCGAGTGTTGAGACGGAGTGAGACAGCAATATCTTCTCCGGGGGTGCTGTCAAAACGAGACATTTTTATGTTATGTTTTTTCAGTGAGGCTCGCAGTTCATCCGGCAGAGGATGGAACTCTATACCGACATACAAGTCCTCAGTATTTTCACGAAAGACGACAATATCAATATCTTCTTTATAATTGAGCGGATTTCCCGGATAGGCTTTGCAGGGACGGAGATTGGTGCGCAGATTAAACTCCTGCCTGAGCCTTACAATCGGCGAGGAATAGACTTTTCCCTGTCCTTGCAGCTCAGGGATAAGCTCCTCTTCTGATTCTTCTTTGGGGAGCGAAGTAATGGCGCCAAAAAGGGCGCAGTCACTGTTTTTGAGAATTTCGATTGTTCTATCAGGCAGCGGGTTGGCCTCGGTTTTCCAGAACTCCCACTACTGTTTAAGATAATTGCTGGACCATTTTCAGTAATTGAATCTAATACTTCTTCGTCTTCATAAAATTTGTTTTTTATATACTCAAGGTGCTCTATTTTATTTGAGCTTAAAGTGGAATCAGTGATGATTTTTCCAATTAAGCTGGGGTTTTATCCCCAATCCCCGGCAGGGAGCGAGGCTCTCCACACCCGCACCAGGGGCTTCGAGGCTGAAAAATCATTCGGATTTCGCTCAAAACCGATCCCGAAATTCAATGAACGACCCCGCCTCAGGGGACGGCAACAATCGAAACACTGGGTTCTTTCACGCCGCAAGCGGGGGGGAATTCGACCCAGGCCGGTTATACCACTGGAGAACATCGCCGGCCTGTTAAAATTCCGATGCAAATACGTAATCCCTGTTTTTTACGCTCCCATGGCATTGTTTGCACGGAACGACCTGGGCCGAGCGGCCTTCGCCGATGATGTTGAAATCCTTGCTGGCCAGGACGTATTGCCAATCCCCATTGTCCGTGTCGTATCCCCTTGGCTCCTTCCGCATCAAAAACATGGGGCCTTCCTCTCCCGGGCCACCAAGCGTATTCCGCGCCCACGTTTTCTGGGCGATGATGGTGCCGGGGGGAAAGCGCCGAAACCCCTCTTTTTTCCGCATCCGCGCATTTCTGGCGTTTTCGTTGAATATTTTCACCGCTTCCATTGGAAAAATATAGGTTTGCACGATTCGTCCGCCATGGAAGCGGGTGGACACGAAGCCGGAAACGGCGGGCCATGATTTATAGCCGGTTCCCCATTCCATTTTCTGGGGGGGAGGCGCAGTGAAATCCACTTTTTTGGCGGGAGGCGGTTCCGCATCCGCATCCTTCCTGGAAGATGCGGCGGGAGGCTCCCCGGTACGCTTCGCGGGGGGCGGTTCCGGGCCGGTCTTCGTTTTCGTTTCCGCCGCCAGTGGTGGCTCGGTTTTTTCCGCTTCGGGCTTGGGTTCAGCCTGGGGA
>JACZYS010000149.1 GCA_022570975.1 Candidatus Zixiibacteriota bacterium
AAGTAAATTGAATTCATTTTACATTAACTTTCTTGAAATTTCTGGAGGAAATTCAGCCGTCACCGGGGAAAATGTAACAATAATTTAGATTTTTTCCGTAGTTAAACAGAAACTCATGATATTAATAGACACTTCAACATCGTCTGCTTTATCCGATGCAGTTTGGCCTAATTGAAATATGTTGCGGGGAAAATCGAGATGACTTGACGAACTAATTTTTCAATATATTAAATGTAACCGGAATCTGCTCATCTCCATCTTCAAAGTGAGAGCTTTTAATCAGTTGTGCAATTTTGACAGTTTCAGTTGGATGTACGTTGAGCAGCTCAAATCCAGTATTAAATTCATTCTTATCGTTTACTTTCTTGGACCATACACTCTTTGCATCAAAGTTAATTTCTCTGCTTTCATTGATTTCAAAAGGGAGATCCATCTTAAACCGGAAACAGGAATCAACTTCCAATTCTGTAATACTTCTTATCCTCAGACCTTCAGTTGTCATGTCAACAACCCATCCTACAAAATTATTTGTAGCTTTGTCGTTCACTCCAAAGAAAGCATATGTTGTTTTTCTCTTCTTTTTTCTATCGTCTTTCATCATAATTCCTCCTTACCATTAAAAGAGTAATATTTAAGGTACCCTGCATATTATAATATCGACAAAACCATTGACATCTTTAAGCTTCAAAGTCTCCTCTATTTCCAGAAAAGCAGGCACAAATCATCAAAAACTAAAAAAAGAGAGCACAGATATGCCCTCTTTTCTCAGAAAATATGATTTCACAGAACCATTAGGTTCCATTATAAGCTACACTTAATATTATATCTCCCGTATATGTGCCGGCAGTCTGATATGTTGAAGGAGTAACCTTGCCGCCAAGATAGACATTTGTTTGACCTGCAGAACCAATAACAGCCGCTGCCGGAAGGTTTCTTGGGTTCTGATCTATCCATCCATTACTTCCAGCAAATGTAGCTGGTGTCGTAACGGTAGAATCAACGTTAGCATCAGTGGCAGAGAACGATATTGTCATTCTGTCACTGCCATCGGCAAGAGCCAGATATTCCGGAAGACTCAGAATCAAGTTGATACCAGCGGATCCTTGACCTGTAATGGTGAACTCAGCTGTTGAGTCGTTGTTAGTCTTTCCCATTGTTGTTGCTACGCCCTGAAATACTGTCGGGAATATCAATTGGTTTGTTGCCGTTACAGCAAGAGCGGTTTGTACTGTTGCTGTTGCCGTTCCGTTTGCTGCGTCCTGCCCGAACGCCGAAGTTGCTACAAGCAAAACTAAAATAACAGTTAGCAGGCTTGAAACTCTACCTACTTTGGCAGGATTAAATCGAATGTTCATGGTTCCCTCCACAAAAGTATCTATTAAGTTGTTTATTTCTTAAAATTTTTAAGCCCCCGAAATGTTCTCGCATTTCAGGCCCTTTAACTGATTATCGTTTGTCCGTTATTGAGCTTTAGGTTATTTGTCTAATAATAGATATGGATTAGTTAGTTTGTAGAAGTTTTGAACAAAGAAGATAGTAATGTAAGAGATTTTTTTATTTTAGGGACCACCAGGAGCGTCAACCGGTTCAACGAAAATAACAATATCAGCAGTATAGCCTCCTGCTTGCTGAACTAAGTCAGGAACAACGGTTCCGCCCAGCCAAACAGTTAATTCACTATTTGATCCAATAGTATAAGTGGTAGTCCTCCAAGGGCTTACATCATCAAGTGTAGGTGCGGCCTGGTCAGGGGTAGCGGAAGAGTCCATAGCACAATCTGTAGTCTTAAAAATTGTCCTCATATAGTTTCCGGTAGTTGTCATATATTTTGGTAAAGTGAAGCTGATAAAAACATCCGACCCTGCAGTTCCCTGAATCAGAAATTCGGCAGCAAAGGTTGACCTTTTTGAAATTGTAACTGGGATTCCAGGGAGGACATTTCCAAAAACTAAATTATTGACCAGTGAAACCACTGCAGTATCCGTAAAGGGCTGAGAATAAGTTAGTTTACTTGATGCAAGAAATATTACCAATAATAAAAGACTGAATTTAGCTAAACTTCTCCGGATAATCATAAATTAAATTAGGAGCAGTTACTATAAAGAGTCAACATTAAATTATTCTTGGGGTCTTAGTTCTCGGTGTATATTAAGGTGGCTATCAGCTGATTATCAATGAATTCTGTCTTGACAAATGGCAAACACTTTGAATATGAAAATATCGTAAAATCAGTTCCAGAATATTGAAGAGAGGAATTTTGATAAAAATTGTTGTAATACGGCGGATGATAAATGAGTATCTCAATCGGTGGTTGGTTATGATCTTCAGATATATTTACTGTGATCTTATGAGAAAGTTTTTCAAATTCAGAGATTTTGTTCTCATCTTCAAATTCACTCAGTTTAACCAATCCAACAGGCGCAGATACAAATGCTGTTGCCTGTATTCTGTCAGAGGTTGAACCATTCATTTCTTGAGAAACAGTCGGCGAATAAATTCCGACGACAACAAAGAAAAATGAGTAATTTTTTAGATGTTTTTTATAAGCAAGCATTTAGACTCATTGATATAAGTTTAACAAACGCGTGTACGTTTGCTAATATACCAAAAAAGTCTAAAATGTCAACGGTTTAAACTGATCTCGTCAACTCAAATATCTCATATTTCTATTACTGGTCAATAATTGAACAGTTAACCGGGCACAATTTTCAACCACCGGTATAAGCAACAGTCAGAATAACGTCTGCTGTATAACTTCCTCCGGTCTGAGCAACTGATGGAGTAACGGTTCCTCCCAACCATACAGTCAAAGCTCCACCTGCACCCAATCTCAAATTATTAGAGATTCTTGGGTCAATGGCACCACTTGGGGAAGACTGTCCGCCACCTGAACCATCATCCCACGAACAATCCAATCCCGTAAAAGAAATAGGCATATTTGATGCACCGGCCATCAGATCGGAAGGGAGAGTAAAATTCAAAGAAACTTCTGAATTTGCCACTCCCGAAAGTGAAAATTCACCGGCAGAGCCTACCGTAGATTTGTCTACGGATTTTACAATCCCTGGCGTAACCGTCGCAAAATCCAGGTTTTGAGTACCGCTGATTGAAAGAGTGGAAACCACTGTAGCAGTCGCTTGAATGCTGCCAACCTCCTGTGATCTTACCGCACTTGATATAAAAAGCACAATTATCGGGGTCAGCAGAATTGTCTTTAAATTTTTGATGAACATATCCAGCTCCTTGTTTTACTATTTCAAAGTCATTGCTGGTAATGTTATGCAACGATAATGCCACAGATAAAACAAAGATGTAAGGGGCAGAAAAACAACAAGTTACAGACAATAAAGGGCTGAATATTATTCTTGTTTTTGATTCAGGATATAGGATGAAAACCATATTTATTCAATCAGCTTTTCATAATGAAACATCTCACTTATTCTTGATGATAAAGAGATATGATTGAAGGTTTTGAAGACTGATAGTTAACGAAAAATGAATTAAGGGAAAATTTTAATTGTTGGGAATAAGAAGGAAATTTATTTCTTCAAGGAAATCGGATTTACCGGATGTATTTATATCCATTGTTATATTTTCAGGTTCAGATCTAAAACCGAGGTCTTCCAGTTGAACCGGATCAATATAAATTGTATATGAACCCGGCATCAGACCCAAATAATAAAAATCACCGCTTGAAAAAGTTGTGACCTCGGTTAGCTGGTCATTGGAAAGGTTCATCAGGTTTAGTTTTATCCCACCAATACCGGCTTTTCCACTGGGAAGGAGCCGCTCAATTCTGCCGCTGATTTCTGCTGTTCTTACAATAGGCACACTTACCGTAGTAACAGAATTTGGGTTGACCGAAATCTGGTAGTTTTCATGGGCTGGTTTTAGAGTCGGGTCATTCAAGGAGGTTTCATCAACGGTGAGCAAGTAATTGTCATAGGCAAGCAACCCGTCATAATAATAAAACTTGCCGTCATTAACTGTTTTCTGTCTGCCGCCTCTGATTCGAGCCCTTAGACCGGTGATTTCTTTTTCCCCATAGTCTATCCTACCGTTGTTGTTATCATCCAAAAACGGTCTTACAACAGCCGCACCATAACCAACGCCATTTCTTCTGTCAAAAGAAAAGCTCTTGGCATCCTGGTCATATTTGACAGATCCTCTTTGAATTTGAGTTACTGTTGTCTCGTCTCTTACTTGGAATACTCTAGTTTTGGAATTGGCAAATCCGGTAAAGAAACTTAATGTCATGGCAATGGTGTTCACCCCCGAGCGATTGTCTTTATCATAGTTTAAAGAAATTTGGCCTGATCTAAAAATTCTTCTACCTACATGTCCGCCCCATTTCTGGACTTCATTGGTGGAATGGTCATAAACTATTCTTAATTGAGGTTGAAAGGATCTCAACAAATATGAAGAAATAATAAACTGGCTGGTTGCTATATTTGATTTTCTATTTGCATATCGGTTGCTTTGATACCGTCCAATGTAATTTATATGAAACAGATAAAGAGAAGTATTTAAACCGTAATTCATATTGATACTGTTATGAGATGCATACTTGTCATAACTTATCATATATCTCAAAGTCAGATGACGTCCCTTCAATCTAATTGGTAATCCAATGGCAATTTTTCCGCCAAGTTGTTGGTTAATTCTGTTTCTTGATGAACCCTCAACATATTTTGTGACAGATCCGTTGATGTTTATTGACGAAGGCTTACTGAAATTTACCCTAAACCCAGAAGCATAGCCAGGGGAGAAGAACCCGCCGGTTGTTAGATTTCCAAACGGTTGCCAGGTAACCTCACTTCCGAAGGTAGGTTTGAGAGTTGTATCAATCTCTTTGCTGCCTATGGGAAGGTCGCCAACAAGACCAATAGTAAAATTTTGTTTTATTCCATAATGACCGTTAGCCTGAATATATTTTTCTTCTGAATCAAAAAAATCAGATTTCCCGGCTAAAAGGGAATATTCAACAGTTCCTTTAGGTATCAAATTGTATGGCACGTTCAGTTCTTTTTCTTCAGTAAGGTACTGCCCATTTGGTCCGTACATCTTAAGCATCAAAGTGGTCGAGCCATAAAAAACGTCAATATCAAATTCATAATTCCCCTGATCATCAGTATTGGTAAAAGCTGTGAGTTTATTGTTTATATATAATTCAACTTCCCATCCTGCTGCTAAGACTCCATTGACATTAATTGTTTTGTAAAATTTTCTCCGTATTTGCGGCTGATTGGTTATCAATCCACCGTACAACCCTCTGGCCAAAAATCCGGCAGAATAGATATGTCCAAATTCTACCTGAGTTACGTATCTGTTTCCATTATCAATGTAATAGTGCCAGCGATAATCAATTTGTTCTTTTCTAATACCGGTTGCGCTGCTTCCCGTAATTGATACGTTGATATCTCCGCCCAAAATTATTGCGCCCAAATTGGCACTAAATAATTGTTCGTTTCCGTTAACCGGAGTCGCAACAACGGCCCAGTCCATGACTCCTCCGGCAAAATATTTCTTTTTGGCCGCGATTCGCTGGATATCTCTGAGTTCTTTTTCTTTCTTAATTAATTTTCGTTGTTCTTTTTTTCTTTTAAGCTGTTTAAACAAAGGCAAGTCTTTGTTGAATTTGGTATAGACGCTGAGTGCAGAAAAACTGAATTTGTATTCTATGTCAAATATTAATTTAAAGAGATCAACGCTTAAGAAAAAATCTGTTTCAGTTAGAAAGTAAGTTGCCGGGTCAAGGATTGTGGTTTTATCTTGATAACGAACAGTTTTACTCTCTACATCAATTTCAAATTTGTTGTTTTCTGAAAAAAGGAACCCACTCAAGGTCTGTTGGACTCTGTTGTAATTACATTTGAGACCCATCAGGGTAAATGTTTCTTTGACCGGTACCAAAACTGTTGTACCATCGTACCAGACAAAAATATCGGTGTTGATTAATTTTGGGACCTGAAAATTAACTACGATCTCTTCCAGATTTGATTGATCGGCGGCATTTGAAATGCTGTGGTTAAGCGATACCAGCATCAAAAATAAGAGAGCTGGTCGCCAAATTTTCTTGCGAACAATTGAGTTCATATTATGACTCATCTTTCGAGCTTCAAAAAGTCTGACTTCTTAAGGAAGCGGAAAAATTTTCTCAATCTTATTGCCGGCAATCATATCTTCAGGAGCAACATCTGTTCGTCCTTCACTGGACACCACAAACTCAACTCTCCACGGCTTTTTGAACTCACCGGCAACGATTGGTAATTCAATTCTTCGCTTTAAGGTGCGATAAACAGCAAGGTCAATTCTCTTATATGAAATCTGATTATTATCAGCATCAAGTAAACGACAATTAATCATACCCATATATGAAGTGTTTCCCAGATTGGCCAGATCAGTCTTAAGA
>JACZYS010000150.1 GCA_022570975.1 Candidatus Zixiibacteriota bacterium
TCACCATTCAACGGACCAAAGCGATGTGAAATACTGAATTCCAATGTTTTGGGTCCTACCAACTCAATCGTATGAAGATTAATAACCCTTGTACTCTTAAACGCACCAATTACGTAATCTGTGGTTTTGCCTTCTACTTCATCTAATAAATCATCTAATTCATCCTGACCACACACACTTGACATTGACAAGACAAGACATAGTACCACTATTGTTCTAATCTGTAAGATTAGTTGTTTGGAAATCCCTGATCTAACCATTCTTTTATTTTTAGAATTGTACAATCGTCTAATTTTGGTGCGTTCCTGGGCATCCTGGATGTTTTTCCATCCTGAGAAACACTGCTTAATAAGGTGCCGTCAGGTATAACTACAAATAAGTTAGAATATCCCTCTAATAATAGGTTTCCTCCATTGGATTTGTAATTCACTGAATTATGGCAATCGTAACAATTTTCACGTATGAGGGGTTCAATAATCGCTGAATAAGATACAAGGACAGTATCACAAGCCTCCAAAGGATAAAGCTCTTCAACGTTGTGTTTGTAGCATCCACTTAACATCGTAGTAACTGCAAAACCGGCTGAAATTAAAAACAATAATAAGTTGATCGGTTTCATAATAAAACTATTTATGGTAAATACCATCCACAACTAAACTAAAATCGATTCAAACAACGCTTTACCATCAACATTCAAGAGGTTCAGGTCTGAGGCTCTTTCGGGATGCGGCATCATGCCGAACACATTTTTCCCTTCATTGCAAACACCTGCAATGTTTTCTATCGAGCCATTGGGATTCGATTCTGGAGTTACTTCATTTTCTTCATTACAGTACCTGAACAAAATTTGATCGTTGGAATGGAGCAACGATAAGCCTTCATCATTGATAAAGTACCTTCCTTCGCCATGAGCAATTGGAATTTGGATGGCTTTATCGGTATCTACTTTAGAAGTAATCATCGACTCCCGGTTGATTACTTTAAGATGCACATTTTTACAAATAAATTTTTGATTGTTGTTGTGCAACAAAGTTCCCGGAAGCAATCCCGCCTCGCATAAAATTTGAAATCCGTTGCAAATTCCCATCAAATATCCACCATTGTTGGCATGCTCAATTATCGATTTCATAATAGGAGAAAACCGCGCAATAGCACCAGATCTTAGATAATCACCATATGAAAATCCTCCCGGTAAAACAATGAAGTCACAATCTTTCAAATTATCCTCCTTGTGCCAGAGTGGTACGGTTTCTTGTTCCATAATAGTTTCCAGGACATAAATCATGTCTTGATCACAATTAGAACCGGGAAATGTAATTACGCCAACTTTCATTATTTTCCTTCTACCTCAAAATTTTCAATAACCGGATTTGAGAGCAGCTTGGAACTGACTTCATTGATAGTCTTATCGATATCCGAAGCGCTGGCATCAATTTCAATCTCAAAAAACTTGCCAGTCCTTACCGATTTTATGTCGCTGTATCCCATCTGACTTAACGCTTTTTCAATCGTCACACCCTCTGGGTCAAGGACCCCTTCTTTTAAAGTTACGAATACTATTTTTTTCTCAGTCTGGTTCATCTATTTAGCTTCCCTAAGTCCCATATTTTGTTGGGGTCAAGGACCCCTTCTTTTAGAGTTACGAATACTATTTTTTTCTCAGTCCGGCTCATCTATTTTGCTTCCATAATTCGCATATATTTAGTTGGAGTCAAGGACCCCTTCTTTTAAAGTTACAAATACTATTTTTTTCTCGGTCCGGCTCATCTATTTTGCTTCCATAAGTCGCATATATTTAGTTGGGGTCAAGGACCCCTTCTTTTAAAGTTACGAATACGATTTTTTCCTCAGTCCGGCTCATCTATTTAACTTTTCTATCATCTTCTTTTGTTGCAGTAATTGAACTCACTTTAATCACTCCCTTTGATAGTAAACGGACTATCTCTCTTATCATACCAAACAATATATACAAACTCAATATTGGAAACAATAAGAGTCTTGGCTTAAAGAGAATGACGACTATTGAAATCAGTGACAGAATGAACTTAATTCTACTCTCTCTGTCTTCTACTTTATCAGGAAAAGTTTCATATTGCACCTGAGAAACCATCAAAAAGGAAAACAGAATTATCATCGATACCAGCAATTCCGAATACTGGAGCGAATCCCAGAGGTGGTAGCTAAATATTATATATGTTACAAGTGTCAGAGCCGCGGCCGGTACCGGAAGTCCAAGGAACTCCTTTTTCTCCTCAGTAGAGGCCAGAATGTTAAAGCGCGCCAGTCTGTAAGCAGCTGCCATGATGAATATCAACGAAATTACCCATCCCCATTTGCCAAGGGAGTTCAGTTTGATAGTAAAAACTAATGTTGCCGGCGAGACGGCAAAAGTTAAGAAATCTGCAAGTGAATCCAGTTCTATTCCAAATTGCGAGGCACCGCCGCTGAAACGGGCTACTTTTCCATCCAGAACATCAAGGAAGGCACCCAAAATTATGAACCAGCAGGCGGTAGTAACATTACCTTCAAATGCCGACATAATTGAAATAAATCCGCAGACCACATTACCCATTGTAAAGAGGCCGGGAATCATCCCTTTATATTTTGGATTCGTTTCGATCATGCTGGCAAAGTTCCTATTAAAGTTTTTGCTCCTTTAACATAATCTCCCTCTTTAACATTTATTACGCAACCCTCCGGAAGAAAAATTTCTGTTCTGGAACCAAATCTAATCAATCCAAACCTGTCTCCGGTATTTACCTTATCCCCGTCTTTTAGATAACAGACAATTCTACGGGCAATTATACCGGCAATCTGCTTGAATACAATCTTCTGACCGTTATCTGAGACCATTCCAATTTCTGTATGCTCGTTATCAGAAGAAGCCTTGTCAACATATGCCAAATTGAATTCCCCCGGTTCATATTTTACATACTCCACTGTTCCGCTTACGGGGACGCGATTAATATGAACATCCATAACCGAAAGAAATATAGAAATTTTAGTTACATTTTTCCCTACATACGGATGCTCTTTTAGAGTTTCAATTTTCAAAATTTTTCCATCGGCAGGTGATACGATAGCTAATTCACCTGAAGCAGGTGTTCTTTGGGGGTCACGGAAAAAGAAAGTGCAAAACAGAGTTAAAATTCCGAAGAAAAGCGAAACAAAAAACAGAACTTTGTTGTCCCATACCGAAGCTGCAACTATGGACAACACCGTTAAAGTTAATCCTGAAAAAATAAATATTAATCCCTCACGTGCAATCATTGTCTGAAAATCCGCTTAAAAATTTTATCAACATTTCGGGTGTAATACTTGAGATCAAAACAACCATCAATTTCTTTTTCTGAGAGATGTTTTGTAACCTCTTTATCAGTTTTCAATAATTCTCTGAAATTTCCGCCGCCGGAGACCGCTTTCATGGCGTTTTTTTGCACAAGGCGGTATGCCTTTTCACGAGAACCGATTGGCCCGGTAAGTTTTAAAAGAACTCGCTGAGAAAAAACAACTCCGCCCCGGTAATAAATATTTTCCAGCATTCTCTTTTCATCAACCACCAGCCCCTTGAGAAGACCGATGAATTTTTCAAGAGCGTAGTCAACTAAGATTGTGGCATCGGGGATTATGATTCTCTCCACCGATGAATGAGCAATATCCCGCTCATGCCAGAGAGCAATATTTTCCATGGCCGATAAGGCATATCCCCTTAGTGTTCGGGAAATACCTGAAATCCGCTCAGCCGTTATCGGATTTTTCTTGTGCGGCATGGCCGATGACCCTTTTTGACCTTTGGCAAATCCTTCTGATAACTCTCCGATTTCCGTGCGTTGAAGGTTTCTGATTTCGGTCGCAAATTTTTCAAGCGATGACCCCAGTAAAGCAATTTCAGTTATAAAATGAGCGTGGCGGTCTCTCTGGATTACCTGAGTTGAGACTTCGGCCGGTTTCAGTTTTAATTTCTTGCAAACAGCCGCTTCAATCTTAGGGTCCAAATTGGCAAAATTCCCAACGGCTCCGGAAATCATTCCGACAGATATCATCTCGATTGCATCCTTAAATCTCTTCCTGGCTCTGGTCAGTTCTGTGTACCAGACGGCAAATTTTAACCCCAGTGTAGTTGGTTCGCCATGAACACCGTGAGTTCTACCGATACAGGGAGTCATTTTATATTTTTTGCACAGTTTTTTTATTTCACTAATTGCGGCTGCCGTTTTCTTATCAATTATCTCTCCGGCTCTCTTCATTGTAAGAGATAATGAAGTATCAAGCACATCAGATGAAGTCATTCCAAAATGAATATAGCAAGCATCTTCGCCAACGAATTCCGCCACCGAAGTCAAGAATGCTATAAGGTCATGGTTGATTTCCTGCTCAATTTTTTTAACCCGCTTTAAATCAAAATTTGCTTTTTTTTCAATAATCTTAAACGAGGCCTGGGGAATGATTTTATGTTTAGCCATTGCTCTGGCAGCTTCAACTTCAACTTTAAGCCAGGTGCGGAGTTTATTTTCTTCCGACCAGAGATTGCCCATTTCAGGCAGTGTATAACGTTCAATCATTTATTATTTCTGAGCTTTCTTATAATCTGCAATAAATTTTTCCAGTCCAATATCTGTTAACGGATGTTTGACAAGCATTTCTATAACACTCAATGGCATGGTGCAAATATCGGCACCCAATAAAGCGGCATCAACAACATGAATTGGATTCCGAATCGAAGCAACCAGCATCTCAGTCGCAAATTGGTAGTTCTGGTAAATGGCTATTATTTTTTCGATAAGCTCCATGCCGTGAGTTGAAACATCATCCAGCCTGCCTATAAACGGCGAGACATATGAGGCCCCCGCTTTGGCCACCAAAAGTGCCTGCGATGGTGAAAAGACTAAAGTAGCATTGGTTTTGATATTCTCTGAGTGAAGGGTTTTGATTGCTTTTAGGCCTTCGGCTATTGTCGGAATTTTTACTACGATATTGTCAGCAATTTTTGCCAGCTCGTGCCCTTCTTTCATCATTCCGTCATATTCAGTTGAGATGACCTCGGCCGAAACCGGACCATTTACAACTTTACAAATCTCAGCTAAGATTTCCCGGTAAGGGGCGCTTTCTCTGGCGGCCAGAGATGGATTGGTCGTAACCCCGTCCAAAATACCCATAGATTCGGCTGTTTTAATCTGATCCAAATTTGCTGTATCTATAAAAAACTTCATTCTTCCTCTTTTCTAATAATCTCCGTAACCTACTGAGACCAAATAAAGTCCACAGGCGGGGGCGGTGAACACAATCCTCTTTTCATTTTTGAGATTCAAAATATCTTGAAACTGACCCAAAGTCAAGTTCAGCCTGTTTTTGTCCTGATTTTCAAGGGCCAAATTGACCATTGCCCCAACCAGAGAGCGAACCATACTGTGCAGAAATCGGTTCCCCCTGATTTCGTAAACTAACAGATTCCCTATCCTGTGCCAGCTGCTGTGGTAAATATGGCAGTTGTTGTTCTCTTTGAGCGAGGATGTTACACAGAACGGAGAAAAATCATGCTCACCGGCTAAGAGACCGGCTGATTCTCTTAAAATATCGTAATTTATCGCTTCTGGTAATCTCCACCTCAGGTTTCTGTAAATGGCTGATTTCTCATTTGAAACCAGATAGCGGTAACGACGAAATGTGGCCGACTTTCTGGAGTCAAAATCAGCCGGAACTTCGGTAGAACTCTTAATTAAGATTTCATCGTTCAGATAATAATTTATGGCCTCGGCAAACCGCCCGGTTTCCAGCTGATGCTCGATTATAAAATTTGCTACCTGACCCAGAGCATGAACCTGACTATCGGTTCTTCCGGCACCGGTCAGTTTGACCGTTTTCTGAGTTACTTTTTTGATGGCCGATATGATTTCGTCCTGAATAGTCTTATCATTGGTCTGTGACTGCCAGCCGCAGAAATTTGTTCCTTCATATTCAATCAGTAATTTTATATTTCTCTCAGACATTACTTAAAGTCAGATAATATGTGCCCGTGATAGTTATCAGTGAAATAAGTGCAAAGCTGAAATCTTTGAGGCCAAATTTATTCTTGAGGTAGTAAGTTTTTTTGACCTTCCCAAACTGCTCTCCCCCGCCGCGAAGCCAGATTGATTCGGCCAGAATATCGGCCCTCCTTAAAAGAGACAAAAATAGTGGCTTTATAATTGAAATGGAGTTTCTGGTGCTCTTGATAATACTTCCCCCAAACTTAACTCCTCTCAGCTTCTGGGCATCT